>JAJFIJ010000362.1 GCA_021775105.1 Rhodospirillales bacterium
AGGTTGGCAGATATCCTCTCCAGTCCCAACTCGGGGGCCACAACATCGCAATACAGACCGATAAATCTGGCTTTCGCCGCCGGGCCTTTCATCAGGCAATCCCGCACTAGTTTTTCATTCGAGCGTTGATCGGTTACAGGAACCCAGCGCTCATCGACGAGGGTCAGTGTTACCCTGGGCCAATCCACATCTCGTTCGGATAACAGGCTCATAAAGCGCCGGGGTGTTGATCCGCCGGACAATGCCAGAACGGCCTGTCCGTGATCGGCAATGGCCCGGTTCAAATCGGATGCAACGCGATTTGCAAGAGCTGTAGCAAGGGCGGTTCCATCAATAAAATCGTGGCGATTATGGAAAATTGAACTCATGGGAACACTGCTCCAGACAAGCCGAAAACCTACGCCCAAGCTTCAGTCAAATCAAACAGTCGTCAAATTCGGCAGAAAATAATATTTCGTGAGTGCCGTCCAAAATGGGTTTTCACGGAAATTTACCCCATTTTTCACGGTGCCATGTGATTGCTATCACAGTTCATTCACGCACGTCGCCTATGATTCGGGCACTTAATCACGAGTAACGTTTTAATGTCGGAGTTGGGGCGATGACACCTATTTCAATAGATATGGACCGGAATTTCGGTTCGCATGATGATCCATCATGGGCAAGTAATTCCAGAGCGGGCAAAGATGACCAAATTTCAAGTATTCGTGTTCTGATTGTAGATGACAACTGGTTCGCCAGATCAATGATGCGGAATGTGCTTCAGGCGCTGGGAATCTGGAAACTGGTCGAATGCCCGGACCCGAAGGAGGGGTTGAGGCGGTTGCAGGAAGAGCAGTTTGATCTGGTTCTTCTGGACAATGATATGCCCGGACTGTCGGGTGTCGAGTTCACCGAACTGGTGCGGGCCAGCGGCGAGATGGATGATCCGGAAATTCCGATCGTGATGATCACAAGTCGCACCGAACTGGGGCAGGTCAGCAAAGCCGTAGATGCGGGAATTCATGAATTTCTGGCAAAACCTTTCACCGCTGACGGGTTACTCAAGAAAATCATTTCCGCCATCAATACGCCGCGTCAATTTGTTCGTACCAAGATCTATGTTGGTCCCTGTCGCCGCCGTCAGAAACTGCCGATCAAAATTCGTGGAAAAGAGCGCCGTGCGCGGGTCGCTCTGGAACTCGCCGCCTGAAATAGGTCTTCAACTGATCATCAATCCGCGATACGGTCCGGGGAGAACTTGACTGACAAAGGCTCCCCATGACCCGACCTCCCGATCATCTGATGGAAGATGCCGAAGCTTTTACGAACCCGCAACAGGCTGTAGCGCGGTTATGTAAAATTTATGCTGCCGCCCGCGCCTTGCTCGGCGAACATTTTGAACGCTTCGCTGTGGGGCAGGAAAATCTTGAGAAAGCCGATGCCCGTTACCCCTGCCTGTGGATGGAGGTAGCCGGTATTGTGCCCAAGGAAGGCGGGGGACTTTCCTACGGTTCCGTGTCCGAACCCGGGTCGTATTGGGGGACAGTGACCAACCCGGAACTTTTTCGCAGCTATCTGGAAGAGCAAATCGAATTGCTGATCGCCAGTCACAACGTGCCGATCTGGGTTGGCATTTCAACACGCCAGATTCCCCTGACCTTCGCGCTGGAAAGCCTGACATCCGATCTCCGCCAGGACCAGGTCGCTGATCTGACGCAGAAGTTCCATATGCCTAATTTGTCGGAAATTGATGACGACGTGGCAAATGGTATTCACAAAACATCGCCGGGGGACGCCAAGCCGCTATCGCTATTCACGGCGGAGCGGATTGATTACTCGCTGTCGCGTCTGCGTCATTACACTGGCACCTCGCCCGAACATTTCCAGCAATTTGTCCTGTTCACAAATTATCAGCGTTATGTCGATGAATTTATTGAATATGGCAGAAATGAGGTTGAAAGCGGAAATGAGTTCCGTGCCTTTGTTGAACCGGGCAATGCCGTTCACTGTAATCCGCATGTAACTGACCGGCCTTCATCGGGTGAGCGGGTAGAGAAGTTGCCGCAAATGCCGGCGTATCATCTCGTCCGTGACAAACATATGGGGATAACACTGGTCAATATCGGTGTTGGTCCGTCGAACGCCAAAACCATCACCGATCACGTTGCCGTCCTGCGCCCGCATTGCTGGGTGATGGTCGGCCACTGCGGCGGCCTGCGCCATACCCAGCAATTGGGGGACTACGTGCTGGCCCACGCCTATGCGCGGCTTGACCACGTGCTCGACAACGATTTACCATTGGAGGTGCCGATACCGGCCATCGCCGAAGTACAGGTGGCACTAAGTGCTGCTGTCGGTAACGCCACCGGCCTCAGGGGGGCGGAGATGAAACAGCGTCTACGGACCGGCACCGTCGTTTCCACCGATGATCGCGACTGGGAACTGCGCCATGATGAATTGTCGACGTTTTTCAATCAGTCCCGCGCCATTGCCGTTGATATGGAATCCGCAACCATTGCCGCCAATGGTTTCAGGCTACGCGTTCCTTACGGAACGCTTTTGTGTGTGTCTGACAAACCATTACACGGCGAGATCAAACTGCCCGGCATGGCCAATGCGTTTTACGCTGAACGAGTCAGCCAACATTTGAAAATCTGTTTGGATGCCATGGATGCAATGCGCGAAGACGTTGCCCATCAATCTCTGCATTCACGAAAACTTCGCAGTTTTGATGAGCCGGCGTTCCGATAATAAGCACAGAGGTTGTGGTGCGAAGACCATATGTCCAAGGCAAGTCCGACCCTGGATAATCATTCGATGTTCATCAAAAAATCTGGTTTCGATTTATCATATATCAATGCCGGATGTGCCCGCCGAGCAATAACATGCATAAGGGGCAACATCCCCTGTGGCGATTTTCCGGAACCCGAAAGGAGATTAAAATGGCCCGCAAGATCATTCCCGATGTAATCAACGAGCAGCAGGTGGCTCATCTGTCGGGTGATTGTTCCGTTCGCGAAGCCGGTCGTTATATGATCGAACAGGGCGTTGGTTCGGTTCTGGTCATGGAAGATGAGAAACTGTTGGGAATTTTTACCGAACGCGATGCTCTCAAGACTTTTGTTGCCGCCCGGCGCAATCCCGACCAGACCAATATCGCAGATGTGATGACCGGAGATCTGCAAACCATCAGCCCCAACGCCTCTCCTGAAGAAGCCTTGCAGTGTATGACCGAAGGCAAATTCCGTCACATGCCGGTTGTTGATGGTACGGGAAAAGTTCTGGGTGTGATTTCGCAGCGTGATCTGGTCACCGGCAACGACTGAGCGCCGCCGGTGATTGGAAGCTGTTTTACCGCTTCGCGATCAAGACCACATCATTCCCGGCGACAACCAGTGTTGCCGGGGTTCTCATTGCCGCCCAGCGCCCGCTCATCCAGTGAAAGGTGGCTTCGGAAAAATAACTTATGTGGGTGGGGTCGGTAATGTAATGCCAGGTTTTGAAGGCATCCGGATCACGGACCTGTTTGGTCATGATGCCAAGCCAGCCACCTGATCGAAGGATGCTCCACAAACGGTCGAGTTCAGGGCCAGGTTCAGCCAGATGTTCGACAACTTCGCTCATGGTAATGAAGTCATATTGTTCGGTCAGCACCGATCTGTCGGGCGCATAATAGGGGTCAAAGAGGGCTACTGAATGTCCGGCTTCTTCAAACATTAATGATAATGTCGGTCCGGGACCGCAACCAAAATCCAGACCCTGTGCCCTTGCCGGAAGGCGCTGGTTCAACGGTATAAATAGTCGTTCAAGAAAGCGACGGTATCCGAGGTCATCGGGCTGGTTTTCATGCAGGTCATAGTAGGCCTTTTCCTGTGCTGCCGACAGATGCTGGGCATGAGGAACGAATACCAGATTGCAGTCGTGACAGTTCAGGTAGTCGCGTTTGGCATCTTGGTGGTAGGCGGTAACGGACGGGCCATGACACAGCGGGCAGGTATGAGGTCTGGAATCAATCATACGCGCTTGCTAATCAAATTCCATCTCGACATATACGGCTTGGGCGTTACGTTTGCTGATCTGGTCAAACACTTCAAGATGCTTGAACGCTGACTGATCAATATTGACGCTGTCCTTGATGTCACCGTCGTTCTTGAGAAGAGCCCCGATTGAGCGGCGAAGATGCTGCAGATAATCGTAGGTTTCAGAGCGGGCGCGTTTGAGACCGGTAACGGGGCCATGTCCCGGAATGATGTGTTCGGGTTGATAGGCTGCCATCGACTCGAAGGTTTTCAGCCAACTGGCCGTATCACCCGCCGGACCGGTGCCAAGCAGGCGTTCAACATAAACGATATCGCCCGAGAACATCACGCGGCGGTCCGGCATCCAGATGAATGCGTCGCCCAGGGTGTGGGCCGCACCGACGTGGCGGAGCTCGAACCGCTGCCCGCCGACTGACAGGTCAAGCGCACTTTCGAACACCTCGTCTGCATAAACGGGCTCGGTGCCGGTCAGGGCATCTTCTCCGATCAGGTTGGTCAGTCCGAAGAACTGATCATTGGTGCGATCCCGTTGATCTTCTACGGCAGCGGCGGAGGCAACGATCCGCGCGCCCTTTTCCTTGAAATAACCATTGCCAAGCCAGCGATGATCCTGACTGCCGGAATTGATGACGATTTTTACAGGTTTGTTGGTGAAGGTTTTGATGGCCGCGTCCAGTTGCGCCGCCCCCTTATAGCTCCCGCCGGGATCCACCAGCACTACACCGTCATTCGTGACAATAACACCAAAGGTCGCATTGTTGGCGAAATTCGTGGAATTGCGCTGCTCATGCGGACCGATGATGGCGTAGATGTTTTCGCTGACCTGCTGAGTTTTCAGCTCAGTTGCCAGAACAGCTGGACTGAAACCGCCGATAATCAAGGCGATCATGGCCCATACCCGTTTTCTTAACCTGATCACAAATCTCTCCCCCTAATGTCGTTGTCTCAAGCTTTACAGAATTTTTACTGTTCTGGCTTTGAAAATATTCCGGATGATCTCATTGTGGGCTTTTCGATTGACTCTTAATCCGGATCGGAAATTCAGGTATAATGGTTTGATCAATCGTATCGGAGACACTCATGAACGCGCAGATGGTGCGGACGTTACCTGTAATGTTGCTGGTCTTGAGCGTATTTGGTGGTTGTGTTGCGACGACGCCAATGCGGGTATCAGACAGCGCGGTGACACCTACCGAGGTTAGGCCCTTTAGTGTCGCCCTTCTATTTCCGGATGCGACCAGAGGGTTTTCGCTGGCGCGCAATCAGGACACCGGATGTTTTGGTACAGGCGACGTGAATGCCGGGTTTGGGGATATTTTTACAAAAACCGTAACGGCCAGACTTTCAAAGGCCTTCCGGCGGGTTTCCGTCGTCACGGCCGCCGATCAGGCGAGGGAATCGGATGTTATTGTTGAAGCATCACTTTCCGGTTTGAGTTTCGTCACCGGATGCTGGGCCGTCCCGAATGCCAGATTTACCGTTGAAGGATCGCTCCGGACACTTGCGCCCGATGGCAGTGAAATCTGGCGAAGTACGCGCAGCCGAAGCCAAACGGCGTTTGGCGGGTTGGCCGATATGCGGACCGTGGCGACGGATTTGGGTAATCAGATCGGCACAATGGCCGATGAGTGGTTGCAGGATTTACTGAATGTTCCGGTGGCGAGCTATGCCCATGCGATTGATGCTGAACCCGCCCAGTCGACAGCGGCGGCAAGCCGGTTCCCGGACCAGCCCATCAAAATCGACTATGTTCGTGGGGTCGAACGCCCCGATGATATCGCAGTGATCATTGGCAATGCGGACTATACCAAACAGGGTCGCGATATTCCGGATGTCGTTCCGGCTTATGCCGATGCGAATGCGTTCAGAAATTATGCACTGACGGCATTGGGTATTCGCGAAGGCAATATTATTGACCTTCGTGATGCCACAGGGGCCAACTTGGTTGAAGTGTTCGGCAGCGCCAGCAGCCATCGCGGTCAACTTTATGACTGGGTTCGGCGCGGGCAGTCCAGGGTTTACGTCTATTACGCCGGACACGGTGCTCCCGGTCAGGACGGTAATGCTTATCTGGTCCCTGCCGACGCTAATGCCCAACGCATTGAGTTAAGTGGCTATCCGCTGGATCAGTTGTATCGCAATCTGGGGCAGTTGCCGGCGGCGTTCGTAACAGTCGTGTTGGAAGCCTGTTTCTCCGGCAACAGTCAGGCCGGTGCAGTTATATCAAACGCTTCCCCGGTGTTCCTTAAAACCAAAGCGCCAACGATCCCCAGGCAGCTCAGCGTGATCTCCGCAGGTTCCGCCGACCAGATGGCTTCCTGGGAGCAGGATAAATCCCACGGTCTGTTCACCAAATATTATCTGAAGGGTATGAGCGGTGAGGCAGACAGGGGTAAATACGGTAACAATGATGGTCAGGTCGAGCCAGCTGAACTGGAACGATATCTTGCCGATACCCTGACCTATTTTGCCCGGCGCTATTATGGCCGAGATCAGCGGGTCCAGATTGTTGTGGATGGCAAGGGATGATCTTTTTTCTGTCATCAAGAGGTCTCCTGCCGTCAGGTCTGTTGTTGGTCTTTTCAGCGTTGATATTACTTTGGCTGGGGCCGACATCTGCCGGAGCCGCTGAACGGATTGCGCTGGTCGTCGGTGCCGGGGTGTATCAAAACCTGGCGGTACTGGCGAATCCGCCCAATGATGCCCGCCTGATGGCAAAAACGCTGCGAGCGGTAAATTTCCGGGTGCTCGAAAGCTATAATCCGGATCGTCAGGCGTTGCTCTCAATCATTACCGATTTTCGCGACGCTCTCCAACAGGCAGGTGAAAATGCTATTGGTCTGTTTTTTTATGCCGGGCATGGCGTGCAGTTTGACGGTCGCAATTTCATGGTTCCGGCCGATGCCCGCTTTGGCGATCGCGATCAGGCTGAGGAGGACTCGGTCGCCATAGATTGGGTTATGGGGGCGTTTCGCGATGCCGACACGAAAACTAATCTGGTTATCCTTGATGCGTGCAGAAATAACCCGTTCGAGGGGACACGCTCAACCGCCAAGGGTTTGGCACCCATGGATGCGCCATCGGGGACGCTGATTTCCTACGCTACGGCACCGGGGGCCCTGGCGGCGGATGGCAGAGGTGACAACAGCCCGTTCACCTCGGCTCTCGCCGCCACAGTTGCCAATTATGCGCTGCCAGTCGAGCGGGCATTCAAACAGGTTCGTATTCTTGTCGAAAAATCGACCGACGGGGCACAGACTCCGTGGGAATCATCTTCGCTGAAATCTGAATTCTACTTCACCCTGCCGGAACAGGGAACGCCGGAAGCGGAGTTGGCCTTCTGGAAAACTGTCCAGACTGACGCAACGGAAGCGATGCTCGGGCTCTATCTTGAGCGTTACCCCAAGGGCAATTTCGCCGTTCTGGCCCGCCAGATGTTAAACGACAGGGTATCTGAACCTTCGCCACCCATTGCCGAACAATCCTGGCTCAGTCAAACGTTCGGTCGTTATGAGGGTTCTGTTTCCAATACCGTGCGCTCTGGGCCCGATAAGGTCGTCACCATCCTGACCAGCCGCAACGGACGATTGTCGGGGGAATACCAAATCAGTGAACCTGAGGGCACAACCCGCGGCGTGCTTTCAGGATTCCAAACCACGGGCGAGCGAAAAGGTGTGTTCAGATGGCGCGATATCTACGGTGCCGGGACGCTGGAGGTGGCGTTTTCAAAGTCCCTCAGGTCCTTTGGCGGAAGTTGGGTTCCGGATGGATATCCCGATTCCGGGGGCAAATGGGAAGGCACACGCTGATTTGGTGCCGGCACTCAGGTCCCGGACACGATTCCCGCGTTTTTGTGCCGGTTTTGCAGCCCTAAACCGGTCAATCATACATCCTGAAACTGGTTTGGGTGATCGCAGAAATATTGTAAATGTTAGGGTGTCCCCCCGGCGTGCCAACGACTTATACTTCATGCGCGAAGATGAATCTGGTGTTGCAAAAATTATCTCTTTTCAGATGGCAGCGAACGGACATTTAAAAAGGTTGTCATTGCTGCTATTAAAAATGTACGGCTGTTTAAGCTGGTTTTTGAAAAGGATAAAAATGATAATCAATCTTAACCAGCAAAGATGTTGTCGCGACGTGATCAAATGATATTGAACCCATCACCAATCCTGTCAGGAATTGATCAGGGTATTTTGGGAAGCTGTTCCAGCAACTGAATAGGGAGGCCGAACCATGAAAATTTCTGTGGCCGTTCAGGTTAGTGCCGAAGAAGAACCGATTGATGAGTTTGTTATCCAGAATCTCAAGGGCGTCGGATTTGAAGTTGAGGTCGATGCTGGTGGAAATATGCACCTGACGTTTGACGGGGATATTGCCAATAATGATTTGGCTTATGGGGCTTCCATGGCCAGAAGCATGCGGAAGCGCTAGACGCTGAAGCTGGGAAATGAATTTAGGGGAGCCTGTCTATATGGCGAAAATCAAGCAGACGGAAGTCATCAGAGGGGTCTACTGGGTCGAGATTCCGGAAGCAGATCTGTATCTGCTGTGCGGCTGCCCGGAGGATGCGACCAAACACCTGATGCGTCTGCGCCTGATTGTTCCGACCGAAAAGGACGGTGTTACGTTTGAAACGGGGCCGAACGCCATTCTGCTTTCTGATGTCGCCTTGCAAAACGGAAAATTTTGCAATTTGGCGGAATTCCCTGTTTTGCAGATGCTTTACAAACAGGGAATGCTGATCCCCGGCCACCCCAACAACACCGGCATGAAGCCACTGTTGATCGGGGCCAAAGACCAGATCGACGCACAGATGGATTATATCTACCGGGGGAATTACGGGCTGATCTCGAATGAAGAGATCATCGCAGCAGGAGAGACCCCGGAACGCGCTGAAATGATCATGCGCATGAAACTCAAATTCGCCTTCGGACGAATTCTTCCAACCGAAGAATTGCTTGACCATCGTCTTGTCGAAGAGGGGCCGGTGGAAATTCGCAACGGGGTAACGATCAAGCGGATCAGAACCAATGTATTTGTTCTTTCTTACGATGGCGAAGAGGTGACGATTGACCTCACGGTTAAGCGAGGCAGAAACGACCGGTCCGCCTATCCGTTGGGATTCCAGAGCATTCCCAGAGATTACTTTTCCATTATTCATTCCGGCCAGGGCGACGGTTGGGACATCAATCGTCCGTGCATGGCGAGCATTCTGGTGTATCAGGGCAAGATCTACCTGATCGATGCTGGCCCCAATATCTCGTACAGCCTGACCGCATTGGGCATCGGCATCAACGAGATTGAAGGCATCTTTCACACCCATTGTCACGACGATCACTTCGCCGGAATCACCAGCCTTCTGCGGACCGACAGGCGCATTAAATATTATGCAACGCCGTTGGTGCGGGCGTCGGTTTTCAAGAAACTGTCGGCTCTGCTCTCCATGAACGAAGACCAGATCGGCACCTTTTTCGAAATCAAGAATCTGGAGTTTGATACCTGGAATGATCTTGGTGGACTGGAAGTGCGTCCCTTTCTGTCACCCCACCCGGTCGAGACCAGCGCCTTCTTTTTCCGTGCATTCTGGGAGAGCCGCTATCTGACGTATGCTCATCTGGCCGACATCACATCGTTTGATGTGATGTCAAACATGATCACTGACGATGACAATGCGCCCGGCATATCGCAAGCCGTTTTCGACCTCACGAAGGAACTCTATCTGACCCAGGTCGACCTGAAAAAAGTCGATATCGGTGGCGGTATGATTCATGGTGAAGTTGATGATTTCAAGGATGACGAGTCCGACAAGATTGTCCTGGCGCATCGCTCCGAACCCCTCACCAACCAGCAGAAAGAGATTGGTTCGAGCGCGCCGTTCGGTGTTGTTGATACACTGATTCCGGACACCTCTGGCAATCTACGGCGGTTCTCGTTTGAATTCCTGCATTCATATTTCCAGAATCTGGACCGGCATTATCTCAGGACCCTTCTCAACAATCCTATTGTCGAATTCATGCCCGGTGAGATTATTCTGCGCAAAGGCCGTGTCCCTGAAGATATCTATCTGGTTGTCACCGGCACCGTTGAGAAAATCCGTTCGTCGGATGATGTTTACAATGTCATTTCCGCGGGGGGTCTGATTGGCGAATATACCGGTATCCACGGCCTTCCGTCCTTGTCTGCCTACAGGACGGTAAACTTTGTCCGCGCGCTCCGCATTACCGCGCAGGCCTACAGGGAGTTGATCAAAAAGAACAATCTCAGTGAACTGATCGATCAGCGGGCAAAAACCCGTGAAATTCTGGAACAAACCTGGCTGTTCGGTGAAACCGTATCGCCACCGGTTCTGAACAGAATCGCTGATGCGATGGTGTTGCATGAATACGATGCCGGGGTGGGCCTCAACGATCTGCCGGCGGATGCTATTTTTATTGTTGAATCCGGCACGGTTGAGCAGGTCCGTGGTGACATGGTGACGGATACCGTAGGCCCCCGCAATTTCTTTGCCGAGGAACAGGTCCTGTTTGGTATGACCGGGGAATTTGGCTATCGAACGGTCGAACCCTGCCAGATTTATGAAGTCCCGGGATCGGTCATCACCGATGTCCCCATCGTCATGTGGAAGATGCTCGAATCCTACGAACTGCGCGGCGCGGCGTAGGGTTGACGCGTCGTCTCTGCCTTCGTCGCTACGGCTTCAATCCAAATTTCTACCGCTGCAACGGTTTATACTTGATCCGGTGCGGCTGATCCGCATCTGCGCCCAGTCTCCGTTTTTTGTCGGTTTCGTAATCTTCGTAGTTGCCTTCGAACCAGACCACCTGACTGTCGCCTTCAAAGGCAATGATGTGGGTTGCGATGCGGTCGAGGAACCAGCGATCATGGCTGATGATCACCGCACATCCGGCGAACGCCTCAATCGCTTCTTCAAGCGCGCTCAGTGTTTCGATGTCGAGATCGTTGGTCGGTTCATCAAGCAGCAGGACGTTTGATTCGGATTTCAGCATCTTCGCTAGATGCACCCGGTTGCGTTCACCGCCGGAAAGCTGACCGACCTTTTTCTGCTGATCGCCGCTCTTGAAGTTGAACTGGGCGACGTAGGCGCGGCTCTGCATGGCGCGCTTGCCGAGCTGGATTTCATCGTGACCATCGGAAATTTCCTGCCACACCGTATTCTTGGCATCGAGACTGTCGCGAGACTGATCGACGTAGCCGAGCTTGACCGTCTCGCCAATACGAATGCTGCCTTCGTCGGGCGTTTCCTGAGCAGTGATCATGCGAAACAGCGTTGTTTTTCCCGCCCCGTTGGCACCGATCACGCCGATGATCCCGCCCGGCGGCAGTTTGAAGTTCAGATCATCAATCAGCCATTTGTCGCCATAACCTTTTCCAAGCCCCTTGGCCTCGATCACCAGGTCGCCAAGACGCGGGGCTGGCGGCATAACGATTTGCGCGGTGCCCGGCGCGCGATCCTGTGACTGGCGCAGCAGATCATCATAGGCCGTGATACGGGCCTTGGATTTGGCCTGACGGGCGCGCGGTGATTGCCTGATCCATTCAAGTTCGCTTTTAAGGACGCGCTGGCGGGCCGATTCTTCGCGGCTTTCCTGACGCAGGCGTTTTTCCTTTTGCTCCAGCCATGCCGAATAATTGCCTTCATAGGGAATGCCCTGACCGCGGTCGAGTTCAAGAATCCAGCCGGTGACGTTATCGAGGAAGTAACGATCATGGGTGACCATCAGAACGGTGCCGTCATAATCGCGCAGATGGCGTTCCAGCCAGGCGACGGATTCGGCATCAAGATGGTTGGTTGGTTCATCAAGCAGCAGAATTTCGGGTTTTTGCAGCAGCAGTCGGCAAAGCGCAATGCGTCGGCGTTCACCGCCTGACAGGTTTTCGACCGAAGCATCTCCCGGCGGGCAGCGCAGCGCGTCCATGGCAATCTCGATCGTGCGCTCCAGTTCCCAACCGTTGCAGGCATCAATCTGTTCCTGCAGTTCGCCCTGTTCAACCAGCAGGGCGTTCATTTCGTCGTCGTCCATGGGCTCGGCGAACCTGGCGGAAATTTCATTGAATTTATCGAGCAGAGCCTTGGTCCCGCCGAGCCCTTCCATGGCATTCTCCAGGACAGTTTTAGTCGGATCAAGCTCAGGTTCCTGCTCAAGATAACCAACCCGCGCACCTTCCGCGGCCCAGGCTTCGCCGCTGAATTCCGTATCCCGGCCCGCCATGATTTTCAGTAGCGTCGATTTGCCAGCCCCGTTTACACCGAGGACGCCGATTTTGGCATCCGGCATGAACGACAACGTCACCCCCTTGAGGATTTCCTTGCCGCCGGGGAACGACTTGCTGAGATCTTTCATGACATAAGAATACTGATAACTGGCCATTTGGGGCTCCGCTTGCTGAATATGAGTTGCGCCGAGGGACTTTTAGACAATACACGCGGATGGATCAACCAACCTGACAAACCCGCTTGCTTTAAATCAATGCGGTTCCAACCAGTGTGCGGAATGATATAAAAGGGAGCATGCGGTTTTTTAATCGACCGCAGAGGGGAGCGTATGTCCAAAACGGTTCTGATCGCCGAGAAAGAGGCCAATCTGCGTCTCAGCCTGAGTTATCTGATGAAACGACAGGGCTACCGGGTTGTTGAGGCCGAAGATGGCGAGGTCGCCGCCCGTCTGGTTGGGGAATCTCCTCCAGACCTTGTTTTGATCGGCGTCGATATGGAAAAACGCGGCGGTTTTGATCTCTGCCAGTGTTTTCGGGCAGACCCGGCATGCCGGAACATGAAGATCATTTTCGTAACTTCCAAGGCGCGCGCTGTTGAGCGGGACAAGGGTCTGGCGCTGGGGGCGGATGCCTATATCACCAAACCGTTTGCCAACACCGATTTGCTGGCTGAGGTCAGCACTGTGCTGGAGGGCTGATAATCATGCGACTGCGCCGTCGTGTCCTGAACAGCTTTTTGATCGCGGGCGGCGGTGTCGTTGCCGTTGTCGGTGGGTTGGTGTGGCATTTTTCCGAACTGGTCAATGCCACGGGTGCGGCTGAATTGCAAAGCAAGATACTGATGTTCGGGGCCGGTGGACTGGTCGCTCTGGTCGCCTTGCTTGCTATTTTGTGGTCAGCCCTGGACCGCGCAACAGTCGTGCCGCTACGGGGGCTGGCGCGAAGCCTGCGAACCTCGCTCCATGCCAATCCCGATCATCAAGTTGATGCGGATGCAGCGGCTGAACTGGGCGAGCTTTCCGATGCGGTGAGAGAAGTCATAACCGCACTGGTCAGTGGGCGGGCGCATTTTGACATCGCCATTCAGGAAGAGACCCGGATCTATGCGGCGCAGAAAGATCGACTGGAGGCCGTGCTGCGTGATCTTCACGAAGGGGTCATCATCTGCAATCTCAATCATCAGATTCTGCTCTATAACCATCGCGCACTTGAACTGCTGCACGCCTCTGGTAAGTCGGGTCAGGGTGAAATGGGTCAAAGTGAAATGGGTCTCGGGCGCTCATTGTTTCAGTTCACCAATCGCCAGCCTTTCCTTCACGCACTGGAGCGGCTGAACAATCGTCTGCTTGATGGCAGGGGCGAGCGGCGCGGTTTGACCGCGCCCTTTGTTGCCTCAACCAGTTCGGGCGATGTGACCCTGCAATGCAAAATGACACTGTTGCTTGATGAGTCCCGTGAACCCCGCGAGCCTTCTTCTTATGTCATTACTTTCGATGACCGGACCCACGAACTGGCCGAACTGGGACGGCGCGATCACCTGTTGCGACAAGCGACGGATGGTATGCGCAAGCCTTTGGCAAACCTTCGTGCGGCGGCCGAAATCCTCACCGACGCGCCGCCGGAAGACGCCAAACTCCGGGGCGCTTTCGAGCAGGTTGTCAGAGACGAAAGCCATAATCTGAGCGCTGCCATGGAAGATATTTCGACTGAATTCCGGAAGATAATCACCGGCCACTGGCCGATGACAGATATCTATTCGGCGAATCTTCTGAACGCCGCCGTGCGTCGGTTACGCGAGGAAAAAGGCATCGAAGCTGTGATGACCGGCGTGCCGCACTGGCTGCATGGTGACAGCTATACGCTTCTCGAACTGCTGCATTTCCTCACCCACGCCGTTCAGGAAATTATCGGGATTGAAATGTTTGATCTGGAAGCGTCGACGGGTGACGGCAACGTTTTGGTCGATATCATCTGGACCGGGGAAGGTATTTCAGAAACCGATTTACAGGGCTGGCTCGATCAACGGCTTGATGAAGCGCTTGGCGGAATCACGGTCAGAGGCGTGCTGGATCGTCACCGCACGGACCTCTGGACTCTCCATGACGATGGCCGGGCGCGTATCCGTTTGCCGCTAACTGCTGGTCAAACGGAAGGTGATGCATCGAACAAGGATATATTGCCGCCACGTCCGGAATTTTATGATTTCTCTCTGCTGAACCCTGATACCCGTCACGAAGGTCTGGGGGCCCGCCCGTTGAAATCATTGACTTATGTGGTCTTCGATACGGAAACCACTGGTCTTAATCCATCAGGTGGAGACGAGATGATCTCGATTGCCGGGGTGCGGGTTGTCAATGAGCGTATCCTGACCGGGGAATCTTTCACCCGTCTGGTTAATCCGGGTCGTGAAATCCCCAAATCCTCAATCAAGTTTCATGGAATTACCGATGACATGGTCGTTGACCAACCACCGGCCTCTGTCGTCTTGCCTGAATTTCACCGCTATGTGGACGATGCGATCCTTGTCGCCCACAACGCGGCTTTCGACATGAAGTTCCTGAAACTGAAAGAACACTCAACAGGCGTTGTTTTCAACAATCCGGTGCTTGATACCCTGTTGCTTTCAGTCTACCTGCACGACCACATCGAATCCCATTCGCTCGACGCCATAGCCGAACGCTTCGGTGTTACGGTTGATGCTGAAACCCGCCACACGGCGCTCGGTGATTCACTGGTTACAGCGGACCTTTTCCTCAAGATGATCAACATGCTTGAAGCAGACGGGATCACGACCCTGGATCAGGCCCGCGACGCGGCCAGTAAAATGGTTGAAGTCCGGAAATTGCAGGAACAGTTTTAGGAAAGATCAGATGAATTTTTTTGCTGGATTTGATGCGACTCATTTTTGATAAAGAGAAAATCTGCTATCCTTGGTATTGTTTCATGGGTTATCTGAGTTGCCGGAAAGGGGTTGTGGTGACTTGAAAGTCTGGATTGCGCCGAATACCAATTTGAGCGGAGGCGTCTGGTGTCGTTCATTGAATGGTTGGAAAAGTACAATACCGGGATTCCTGATATCGATAAGGATCATCAGGGGTTGTTTGCGTTGATCAACGACCTTCATGACAAGGTTGAGCTGGGCTCGGCTGAAGCTTCGATTAAAGTCACCATTGAGGCGTTGGCCGACTACGTAGATTATCATTTTGAACGTGAAGAAGCCCTGATGAAGGCCTGCGATTATGCAGATATTGAAAACCACAAGGCGGGCCACCGGAAATTACAAAGCCAGGTCGAGTCGTTCCAGGATTCTTATGAGCGCGACCCTGTAGCGTTCAATATGACAGATTTTATGGCGTTCCTGACGTTCTGGATTGAAAGCCATATCCTTCAGTCAGATATGGCGTATGTGCCGGACGTCAGTCGTCATGTGGAACGCTGGATCGGACGGTAGAGGCAAGCAACGCGATAAGGCACTCTGGCCCATTGTTATTGCCGCAAAGCCACATTAGCAAATGAACCCGTTTGCTCCGGGTTTGCTTTAGAAAATTTCACCTGTAAATTCAGCCCGCATGCGCTTCCTCAGGGAATCAATCGCCTTGAACGAGTCGGTCAGCATATCCTTTTCACGTTCGGTCAGGGATTTCGGATCAACATAATTGGAGACCTTGTTGCCAGCCTGAAAATCGCTGATCTGCTGGCGCAGCAGCAAACGGCAAATGTGCAGAAAAGCGCCGCGCAGATAATCGAACTCATCAGCATCCAGCACGTCCTTGTCGCGAAGAGCCTGCATTCGGGACAAGGTTGCGATTTCCTCTATCCCTTCACGCAGGGACAGCAGGCGCATGGCTTCGACCAGCGGCAGGGTTCCTGTATGTTTCAGGTTCATCTGACCAAGAAAATCTTCCTCGTCCTTTTCCGTGATGAACCGCCCGAACCAGCCCAAGGCCGTGCCGTGTTCCTGATCAT
>JAJFIJ010000363.1 GCA_021775105.1 Rhodospirillales bacterium
GGCGCCGCGCCAGACAGCGTTAAAACACCAGCGACGCGGGCGGAACGCACCGCATTACGGGTCGCTCTCCGACAGTGCCACCATCTGCAGGGATATTCAAAAACACTGGAAAACTGGAAGGCCGTCTATGAGCCGACTGGACGGCAATAGGTTTCGCGGATAAGAAGCGACAGAACAACCGAGCAGGCCCCCGCCGCGACCAGACAAAGCAGGGCCACTTCATAGGCACTTTCCGAATAAATCCGCGCCCCT
Organism: Rhodospirillales bacterium; assembly: GCA_021775105.1. Taxonomy (GTDB): domain Bacteria; phylum Pseudomonadota; class Alphaproteobacteria; order Rhodospirillales; family Casp-alpha2; genus JAJFIJ01. Next base: position 253 of record JAJFIJ010000363.1, read on the forward strand.
TCAATGGTCACCCCGTCCCATTGACGGTCGAGCAGCCAACCGATCAACGGTTGCAAAATGACACCCGGCATCATGACGCCCATGTTGACAATGGCGACGGCGCCGCCTGCCGTATGGGCCGCATTGTTTTCCCGTGCCATCGCAAAACAGATCACCATCCCGGAAGAGGCCGCCCCGTTTAAGAACAGCAGGGCATTGGCGATTGGCAAACTGATCGGCGGACCATATACCAATAAGGATATGCTGCTCAACGCGATGATTGAAGCAACGATTATCGGCGATTTGCGTCGACCGATCCGGTCGGATATCCATCCCACCGCCGGAGCAGAAACCGCCCATCCTATCAGCATTAACGACGCCGAGCCCGCCGCCGCCGGACGCGAAAGGCCGTATACCTCCATCATGTAAGGAACACCCCACAATGAACCGAAGGCCAGAAGGGATGAAGACATGAACGCCCCCTGAAACGCCAGCAGCCATGTCTGTTTTCGACTGAGAGCGCCCGCCAGCCCGGCCAGGACCTGCCTGACTGCGGTTGGTTTATGTCCGCTCTCCGTTCGTTGTGCAGGATGATCACGGACCAGCATCCAAATTAGCAAAGACAACCCGAGAGCGACTGCTGATCCAGCCATCATCGTGCCGCGCCAGCCAAAAAAGTCGACCGCAGCCGCCAGTGGTGCCTGCCCGCCAACCCCGCCGGTAAGACCAACAAACATCGTCAGGCCGCTGACAAAAGCAAATTGCCGGGGTTCGAACCAGACCGACGCCAGTTTCAGGGTTGAAACAAAAAAGAACCCGGTCCCGCCGCCGATCAGCAGACGCCCCGCATAGGCAACAGTCAGCGTATCTGCGGTTGCCAGCATGAACGAACCCACCGCGCACAGCAGGGCGGCGACACTCATAACCCGGCGCGGTCCCCAGCTGTCAGCCATGATGCCGACCGGAATTTGAACGGCGGCATAAGAATAGAAATAAAACGCAGATAAATTACCAAGTACGGCACCGCTGACGCCAAAATCACGCATCAGGTCGGAAACCATAACGCTTGGCGCTACGCGCTGGAAAAATGCGTAGAAAAAGCCAAGCGCGCCACAGGACCAGACAATCCAGGGCAGAAAACGGGGAGACTTAGACATATCGTCCTTATGCGCTACCGCGCGCCGTCCCGCAACCCGTATCATGAGAACAGGTATTTTTCCAATCGGTTGCCATAATCACGTTGGACCACCTGACGCCCATCATCTAAACTTCGGCAAAATTGGAGGAGGAAATTATTGATGAGATTTTATCACACCATGGTCCGGGTTTCCGATCTGGATCAATCACTTGATTTTTACTGTAATGCACTGGGGTTGGAAGAAACCCGCCGGTTCGAACGTCCTGAAGGCCGATATACACTGGTTTTTCTGGCTGCCTCCGAGACGCCCGACGCGGAAATCGAGCTGACTTACAACTGGGACCCGGAAGAATATACCGGCGGGCGCAATTTCGGTCATCTGGCTTTCCATGTCGAAAACATCAACGACACCTGCCAGAAACTGATGGACCACGGTATAACCATCAACCGCCCACCTCGTGACGGGCGGATGGCTTTTGTCAAATCACCGGATGGCATTTCGATTGAACTGCTGCAACATGGCGATGCTCTGGAACCAGCGGAACCCTGGATATCCATGGAAAATACCGGCAACTGGTAGGCGTCTGTCAGCCCCGGCGGCGGCGACCCGAACGACGACCCTTGCGTTCCCCGGTTTCGCCCTGTTCCGGTGCTTTCGGCGCTATTGGCCCGAGCGCTATCTCTATCTGTTCGCGTTCGGGTGGGTCGGTCGGGACGTAGCCCCTCAGGGCCTCTGCCATCGCTTTGACGTGAGCGGGCGTTGTCCCGCAGCAACCGCCAATAATCCGGGCTCCGGCATCACGGGCAAGACGCGCGTATTTGGCCATAATTTCATGGGAACCCGAATAGACGATTTCGCCGTCTTTGTATTCGGGAATGCCACAATTGCCCTTGGCGATCAGAATATCACCAGCCCCAGCACCGCGCTTCAGGCCAAGCACTGTATCGACCAGCGTTCCCGGCCCGATTCCGCAATTGGCACCAAAGGCAAGCAGGTGGGTGTCCAGTCCATGCACATGTTCAACGGCACTTTCGGGCGTTATTCCCATCATTGTCCGACCGGCTGTATCAAAGGTCATGGTCGCAACCACGGGCAAACCGGTTACAGCGGCACCTGCGACGGCGGCAGCGATTTCCTCAACCCCGGAAATGGTTTCAATCCACAACACATCAACTCCGCCCCGCGCCAATGCCTTCGCCTGTTCGGCAAAGGCAGTTTCGCCATCTTCTATACTGAGCGGGCCAACGGGCTGGTAAATCTCACCTGTCGGCCCCATCGAACCGGCGACGACAACCGGACGGTCTGTGGCATCCGCCTCCGCGCGTGCAATTTGCGCTCCGGCCTCATTGATCTCCTGAACCCGATCCTGATCCCCATGCAACATCAGACGATACCTGTTGGCACCGAAGGTATTGGTCAGGATGATATCCGACCCGGCATCGACAAATCCCTTGTGCAGGGCGTGAACCCGGCCCGGGTGATCGATGTTCCAGATATCCGGCGCATCACCGCTTTCAAGACCCATGGCAAAAAAATTGGTCCCCGTTGCCCCATCGGCAAGTAGATAGTCACGGGATTGAAGAAGCTCGCTTAACAAATCGCTCATAAGATTCCGTATCCTGATGGATAATTATTTACGCCGCTGGGTGGTGCGTTTGTTAACCCGTCGGGGCCTGAGCCCGTCAGCAGCCTGACGCTCCCTCAGGTTTTCCAGGATCGCCAATCGTGCGGTGGTATCCGCATTTTGCCATCCGGCTATTTCAGTGCGGGTCCGCCAGCATCCTTTACAATACCCACTATCCTCATCAAGCACGCAGACACTGACACAGGGTGACGGGATTTCCATGGCAAGGGGCATTGGCGCAACTCCAACAAAATGTGTACAGGCAAGTAAGACGGAAAGTCTGTAAAATCAAGCTAATATGGCAATACACCCACCGGCCTGTCTCAGAAGCTGCCAGTGGCTGGGCCGGGATTACAGGCAAGCATAACGTTGCTGTCGGCCTGCACCCTATAGGCATCCCATAAACCACGCAGCACTTCAACAGGAGCAGACTGGTGCCAGTCAACCCGCAGATCGATATGTGGCCATTTCTGCTCACGGGCAACAAGCAGGGCAGCGGAATGAACGCGATGATCTTCGCTGACCTGACTGAGCCCGGCTTCCAGTGCCCTGATCAATCGCCAAGCCAAATGTTGGTCGACGTTCTGTTCAAACGCCACAATCATCGCGCTCGGTATCGTAACAGAAGATAGATCACACCCACCGGCAACAGCGTTCGACCCTTCACATACGGCATGCGGATGTTCGGTTTGATCACCGGCAAAATGACCTGTTCTGCCCTCATTATCAACGATCAGCAGTTGCCGGTATTCGATATGCAAGCGGCCTTCGGTTAACAAATTCAGGGTCGATGTCGGACCAAGGCCGGATTGCAGAAAATCAAGCGCCTCAACAGCCAGATCGGGGGCCGCAGCATTCTGGACCACAACCGCACCGACTCCCGCACGCACCCTTGGGCAGCGGTTGCCAATGGCAATCGACGCAGAAGCCAGCGCCACACCCAGTTCCCCGGTTCTTTCGCATCGGCCAACTATGGAAAATGTCATAATATTTCCCGAATTGAAGGACAGTTGCATCCTTCCTGAACGATCCCCGGAAGCCTACATCTTTAACTCGCCAAGAGCAGCAACAAATTCCGCATCCCGGCCCTGCAATGGCACTCGACGACGCGAATTCTTGAGGTATAGTTCCTGAATGAACAATCAGAACCCGCATTCTGCGATTATTACGCAGTCGCTCCTTGGGCCAAACGATCCGCAGCCCTTTGAGATCATTAACCGCGATGGCAAGGCACAGTTATTACTGGTCTGCGATCATGCCAGTCGCCGTATTCCGGAATCGCTTGGCGACATGGGCCTGCCCGCAGCAGAGTTTGACCGGCACATTGCCTATGATATTGGCGCCGAGGCGATAACGCGAATTCTGTCACGTACGCTGGATGCACCAGCGGTCATTGCCGGATATTCTCGTCTGGTACTGGATTTGAACAGGCCACCCGGACACCCCGAATCGATCCCAGAAATCAGTGACCGTACGGTTGTTCCCGCCAACCAGAACCTGAGCGAAGCGGATAAGGACGCCCGAATTGCCGAATTGCACGACCCCTATCATGAAGCCGTCAGCCATACGATGGCCCATATCTGGAACCGCGGACCGGCGCCGGCGCTTTTTTCCGTGCACAGTTTCACGCCAAATTATGGCGATGAAATCAGACCCTGGGATGTTGGGCTATTGTGGAAACGCGACCGGCGCATCGCCGGACCGATGATGGAAATGTTTCGCGCGCGTGGCATGGATGTTGGCAGCAATGTCCCTTATTCGGCACTCGATATGGCCTTCACGATTGATGCCCACGCGGGAGCCGCGGGACTGTCGACCTGTGTTCTGGAGATCCGTCAGGATCAGGTTGCCGACGATGCCGGGGTTGAACGCTGGGCGCAAATCCTCACGGAAGACCTGGGCAAGATCATGACCAACGAAGAACTGTACGAACCGAAAGAATTTTAGGCACAGATCACTGACGGAGGGAAAGGTGATGGCGCGTCCAAATCCCAGTTTCACGGTTGGCATTGAAGAAGAGTATATGCTGGTCGAACAAGACTCCCGCGCGCTGGCCTCAGACCCCCCGGAAGAGATTTTTGCTGAATGCGAACGACGGTTACCCAATCTGGTAAAACCGGAATTCCTGAAGTCCCAGATCGAAAGCAACACGCCTGTTTGCCAAACCGTTCCAGAAGCCCGTCAGAAGCTTGCCGAACTTCGTGGCGCAGTCTCTGAAATTGTCGAGCAGCACGGATACGCAATCATCGCGGCATCCACACATCCCTTCGCCGAGTGGCAGTCCCAACACCATACCGACAAGGAACGATACAATGTCCTCGCTCAGGATTTGCAGGCCGTCGTTCGCCGGTTGCTGATTTGCGGGATGCATGTTCATGTCGGGATTGACGATGATGAACTGAGGATCGACATTCTCAATCAGGTCAGTTATTTCCTGCCCCATATTCTGGCTCTCAGTACATCTTCTCCATTCTGGCAGGGCGAAGTCACGGGGCTCAAATCCTATCGATTGAGTGTGTTTGACGAACTGCCGCGAACCGGTATTCCCAACACCTTTGACAGCTACGCTGAATATCAACGCCATGTGAACGTACTGGTCAATGCCGGTCTGATCGAAGATTCAACCAAACTGTGGTGGGATGTCCGACCCAGCCAGAGTTTCCCGACCCTTGAAATGCGGATAAGCGATCTGTGCACCAACATTGATGACGCCGCATCGATCGCCGCGCTGTTCAGTTGCCTGATGCGAATGCTTTACCGGTTGAAACTCGAAAACAAGCGCTGGCGGCAATATGCACCGATGCTGATTGCGGAAAACCGGTGGCGGGCACAGCGCTATGGCATAGATGAGGGAATGGTCGATTTTGGCAAGGGAGAGATCGTGCCGTTCGCCGAATTGCTGGAAGAATTGATGGCCCTGATCGCCGAAGACGCCGAGGCGCTTGGCTGCGTCAAAGAAATTGAAAATCTTAAAGACATTCTGTCACGCGGCACCAGCGCGCATCGCCAGATTGCGACCTATGAAAATGCGATGGCCGGAGGGGCCGACAAGGAATCTGCATTGAAATCCGTTGTCGATTTTCTGGTTGAAGAAACCAAGATGGGGTTGTGATCAACCGACTGTATCGACCTTTTCGATACTCATTCTGAGACCCTTGATCAGTTGTTGACCAATCTTGCCGCCATCACCGCCAACTTTTTCACGAATAATGGCACGCATGGAATCGATATGGCATTTGGCAATTTCCACGGCCTTGTCATCTTCACGACACCCTTCGCCCGTGCTGTCATACAACATTTTTCCAACCGTTGTGATCAGCGGATAGCCAAAAGTTCCGCCCTGACCGCGAAGTTCCAGTGCCAGCGTATGTATTTCATCGAAATGTGTGGAGCGACGACCCGGCTCCATTAGCGCTTCGGTACAAAGATCGGAAAGCTTCGAAAGATATTCCAGGGCCCATTTAGTGAAATCAAGAGCGGCGCGCTCCAGTTCTTTTTCTGCCTGTTCGATCAAATCCATCGGCAGCTCACCTTTAACATTACCACCCGAGAACCCGCCAGCTACCTTTTCCTTCAGTGAATTGGGAAGTTTCCAGTACCAGACGTCAGACGGCGTCTGCGGTTTGACGATTTTGTCAGCAGAATAAACGACGACAACATCGCTCTCGCTTTTTTCACGCTGCTCACCGCTGCCTGGTGCCGGCTCCTTGCGACGGCGGCGGTCTGGGCCGAAATATTGCTGGGTCGTGATAAACTGACGGGGATAGTCAACCACCTCAAGGATACGTTCGTAAACCGAGGTGACGGAAAACGGTTTGGCGACAAATTCGGTGACGCCAAGATCGCGCGCGGAATTGACGAACCCCTGATCAGCAGCACCGGAAATCATCATAAATGGTAACATTCGATTGGGGCTGTCCTTGGCTGCCCGAACCCAGCGCAGCAGCAACAATCCGTTGATTGGCGTCATCACAAGATCAGAAAACACCATATCGATGCCACCCGCGGCACCACCCATGGTTCTCATGTAATCAATGGCTTCTTCGCCGTTGGACGCGGTCGCGATCCGGCCAAAGCGGAATTGGCGAAGCATGTCTTCAAAAGTGTTGCGGACGTAATCGTTGTCTTCAACCAAAAGCACATTACATCGTTCAAAATCGTATTCAGCCAAGAACCCAAACCTTTTTCACCCAAACAGATCGCCCTGAATATTCACGTATTCATGGGTAAACGGCAAGGCTAATCATTTCCCCAAACGCGCGCCTTGCGATAGCAGCACCGCACCAGTATCTTCTGGCTCGTGTGGCTCATTTTGAGCACCAGATTATTAAGACATTATGGATAAGGAAAAGTTAATGGCCGATGTTGGTGGTATCGCAGGCGACAGACTACGGTCTTTTATCGAACGGATCGAACGCCTTGAAGAAGAAAAAAAGGCCCTTTCGGACGATCTCCGCGAAGTTTATTCCGAAGCCAAGGGTTCAGGGTTTGATGTCAAAATCATGCGTCAGATTGTCCGGCTACGCAAAATGGCGGACAATGATCGCAGTGAAATGGAAGAAATACTCGACGTCTACAAACGCGTACTGGACATGTAGCGTCAGGCTAGTCCGCCAACCTGAACGCCAGGTTGGCGCGGTCTATCAATACTTCCACACAGTCTTCAACTGTACGGGTCGCCGTATCGAGATCAACATCGGGCTGTTCCGGCTCTTCATAAGGTGCAGAAACGCCCGTAAACTGGAGAATTTCCCCGGCCCTTGCCTTTTTATAGAGGCCCTTGGGATCGCGGTCCTCACAGGCCGCGAGGCCAGGATTCAGGAACACTTCATAATACCCCTGGCCGATCACCTGACGGGCCATTTCCCGGTCCGCCCTGTAAGGTGAAATGAAGGCGGTCAGAACAACAAACCCTGAATTGGCGAACATCGCCGCAACTTCGCCGACCCGGCGAATATTTTCTTCGCGATCTTCCGGCGAAAAACCAAGGTTTGAATTCAGTCCGTGACGGAGATTATCTCCATCCAGAACAAACACTTCATATCCTTCACTGAACAGACGCCGCTCCAATGCCATCGCCAGCGTGGATTTCCCCGAACCCGATAGCCCGGTAAACCACATAACGCCACCTCGATGGCCATTTCGCTGCCATCGGCGTTGCAACAGGGTTTCATCACGTATCGTCCGCGTTTGTCGAGAGGTTATCATTTCTGCAACCGGTTTCAGAGTTTCGAAATATCCGCCAGAAAATCTGCGTAAATGATTGAAAGCGCCGTATTCAATGAATCAACTGCGGCGGCGACGTTCCCACCTCCCGCGACGTTTTCGATCCGGTAACTGTCAAGAAACAGCAGTTTTCCATCACTTGGCCGGCGCAACCCAAACTCGACTTCCAGCAAGGTTCGGGTCTGGCCCTTGGCCTTGACCTGTTCCAGGTGTTTGATCTTTCCGGTTAACGCGTAATTCGCCTGGACCCGCATTTCGGGCGTTACCACAGCATCGGATATTTTTGCTGCCCTCAGGAACGAAACAAGCTCGTCTCTCAGCATGACTGTCGGCGGCTTGATCCAGAAATGATAATGATAGGCTTTGACCTGATTGGGTTTTTCGGCTTCCGAAAATACGATGGATCGTTCGGATGTCAGCCCGTCGGCAACAAAGCGGTCGACCTCTATGGTTCCCGCCAATTTTTTCGACGAAAGCGGTTCAGCCGCGTAGACGGCCTGTAGGCGGTAGAAATGATCTTCCGGAACAGGCGGAGCAGAGCCACAGGAACTGAGCACAAACAGCGCAACCAATACCGTTCCGATATGCCTTATCCCAATCACAAAATTCCCCATGTTCATGTGCATTCGCCGGGCAGTGTTCCCGAGTTCTTCAGATTGTGCAAGAGCGCGTGCTGTCATTGTACCGGATCGGATTGTGGCGATCCGCCAAGCAGCAGCCCGGGGTTGGCCCTGATCTGGCGAGAGAATTCATTCATATTGCGGCTGGCGGCTTCCATATTCTGGTTTATCGAATCAATATGACGCGATACCGACTCAACCACGTAACGGGTTTCACTGATAACCGTCTCAATATCGGCCTTCGGGTCCACGACAAGTCGGTCGACATCTTCAAGCACCTTGTCCATGGTTGCCAGTACATCCCTGACATTTTCGGTCGCCAGACTCATTTCACCAATGACTTTTTCAACGGCCTTGCGGTTCGTCGGTGATATCGTGCGCCGCAGTTCCGCGCTGGCCTTGTCGATGTTCTCACTAAATGACCGGATATTATCCGCCACTTCAGGGACGCGTGTCGAAATATCGCGGATCAGCGCGCTGGCATCCCCCATCAACGCGTTGCCGTCTGCAGAAACGAAGCGCTTCACTTCCTTCACCGTCCCGGTCAGTTCGGAAATCAGGGGTTTGATGTCGCTGTCGATGGTCGCGGCAAGCTGCTCAGCCAACGTCGAAACCGCGCCCATAACGCTGCTCGATGCGCGGGAATTTACGCGATCTCCGGCTTTCAGGCCATCCCGGCTGACGCCCGCGTGAATTTGCAATGCGACAGCTGACAGAAGACTAGGTGCAGCCATTTCAATCTGGCTGTCTTCCGGAATTCGCCAGCCTTCGGTAACAGAGATATCAACGCGAAATTCCATCCGTCCTTCACGCTCCGTCGGTGTTACCTTTTCGACCTGACCGACCGGATACCCTTCATAGATCACCTGAGTGCCATATTTGACGCCGGTGACGTTATCATAAACCGTATAGTAGTTATCCGTCGCTCCGGTGCGACCAGTGACCATGGCGATTGAGACAACAAACACCGCAATCATTGCGCACACAAACAGGCCAACAATCAGATAGTTTATTTTTGAACTTCTCATAAAGACTCGCTCCAGGTGGCAGTATCCTCACCGGTCAACCGTGCCAGATATTCATCCGGATCAAGGGTTTCATTATCTGCAACCCGATTGAGGAGATTGTAAATACGTTCGTTTGACGAATTCCGGACTTCTTCAACAGTTCCGATCATCAGAATATGCCCGCGGTCCAGCACCGTTATCCTGTCGGCGATCTTGAAGGCGCTTTCGAGTTCATGGGTGACAACAACGATGCTCATCCCCATGGCGTCGCGAAGGTTGAGGATCAGGTCATCCAGGGCAGAGGCCACCGCCGGATCAAGTCCGGCCGACGGTTCATCACAAAACAGGATGGTTGGGTCCATCACCACCGCACGGGCAAATGCGGCGCGTTTGATCATGCCGCCGGAAAGTTCGGACGGCATCAAATTCTCGAAGCCGCCCAGCTCAACGACCTCGAGCTTCATCCGGGCCATGATTTCCATGGTCAGGGGGTCAAGGTCGGTATGTTCATACAGCGGCAGCATGATGTTTTCGCCGACCGTCATGGAACTGAACAGCGCGCCCCCCTGAAAGGCGACGCCCAGTTTTTTGCGAAGACCGGTGAATTCCTGCGACGTCAGCGTATCGATATCCTGGCCAAGGATTTTCATCCGCCCTGAGGTTTTGGTTTCAAGCGCCATCAGAAACCGCAACAACGTTGATTTACCGGACCCCGAACCGCCCATGATCACCATAATCTCACCGGCGCGGACATCCATCGTCACCCCCTTGAGGATCATGCGATCTCCGTAGTGGGCGACGAGGTCTTCAACCTCGATTACTTTTTCCGGCTCAGATACGGCGTCAGGCATGTGCTCTTCCATCACAACGTCGACAGGATAACAATGACCATAGCGGTCACAATGATCGCAGATATGGCCTGCACAACCGATCTGGTTGTCGCTTTGCCGACACCTTCGGCACCGCCACTCACGCCAGCGCCATTAACAACGCCGATTACCGCAATTTCGACAGCATAAATGGCGCTTTTACCGAGGCCCTGCAAAATGTCTTCGACCTTCAGGATATCAATAATCTGATCGGTATAGGCGGACAGCGAAATGCCGAGATCGTAGTTGATGTAAATCCCGGCCAGAAACAGTCCGACGACTGCGCTCATAACCGAAAGGCAGGGCACCATAACGATCATGGCGATCAGTGGCGGGGCGACAAGAAAGCGGACAGGGCTGATTCCCATGACCTTGAGTGCATCAATTTCCTGATTGATTTTCATTGTGCCGATCCGCGCGGCCAAAGCCGATCCGGATCGACCGGCGACAAGAATGCCGGTAATCATCGGCGCAAATTCACGCACAACAACAAACGCCAGTCCCGCCGTGACGTGGCTTTCCGCACCAAATATCCGTAACGTATATATTCCCTGAATCGCCAGCGTCACGCTGATCGCGCCGCCCAGCATGGCAATAATGGGGATCGCCGAAATGCCGATTTCCATCATCTGCTGGATAACCGCATTCATTCGAACCGGTTGTTTGATGGTAAAGCCAAAAAAAGCCCAGTACAGGCTTTCCGCGACCATGACGCCACCGTTACCGACTTCCTCTATCCCATGGATAGTCGATCGGCCAACCCGTTCAAAAAAACCTGCGATCGCACCTGTTTTGCCTTCACCAGCCATGCTTCACCCAATCAGCCGACAGCGGCCAATCCATCTTCCAAGGTGTCGCAAATGGTAAATACTTTATCCAGTCGTGCCAGTTTCAACACGCGCAATGCGCCATCACTAACCGATACCAGCACCAGATTTTGCCCCGCCTTTTTGGCATTCTGGAAGCTCTCGACCAGGGAGGCGACACCTGATGAATCGATGTACCCGACCTTGCTGAGATCAACCAGAATGGGCATTCTCTTTGCAACGCAGTCAAGCAGCACCTTTCTCGCGTCCGGTGACGTCTGTAAATCTACATCACCGATAAAACTGACGATCATTGCCCCGCCCTGCTCATTAATTTCATGTTTCATGTTTTGCTCACGTAATCTGTTTCACCATTCTCATTAAATTGCCGCGCTCGTCCGGCGTCGGCAGAAACGTCACCTCGTCCATGACTTCGCTGATAAAATGTGTTCCGAGTCCCCCCGGTTTGATGTCTTCCAAATCCCTGGGTTTCACTTTGCTGACATCAATGCTATCGGCATAATCGCGAATGTGGACAACAAATTTAGTAGGTGTCCGGCTTATCGTAATCTTAATCTCACCATCGGGTCGATTGCCATAGGCATGACGGATAACGTTTTGCAGGGCTTCGTCGACCGCGATAACCACATTCTGCACCAATTCATGGTCATAGTCACACAGTTCCCCGGCCTGGGCGACGGCACTGCGAACCAGACGCAACCTGTCTGCCCGCGACGGAATATCCAGCTGCACCAACTCTTCTTCTACCGCATCGTCCAGTTCCTGGGTCAGATCTTTACCAACGCCGGTTTTCTGGCGCATCTTTTTTGGGGCCGCATCATCGACAGCCAGAATGGTAATATCATCCCGAAGCGGACCGGACCCCAGATCGATCTTCCGAACAACTTCGGCAAGACGCTGACCCGTCGTTTCGGCTTTTCCAGTGACCAGTATTTCCGTTAATCCCTCTACACCCATCTCGCTGCCATCGGCGAGGTATCCTTCTGTCACGCCGTCGGTGAAAATATAAAACGCACCGCCATCAAGAAGCATTTCTTCTTCCGGGTAACCTTCGTCGCCAACCAGAAACGGTGAAATACCAACTGGTGGCGCATCGGCCGGGAAAGACGTTATCTTGCCAGAGGCATCAAAGAAAAGTGGCGGTTCGTGCCCGGCATTGGCGATCCGCATGATACCTGTTCGCGGCTCGTAAATACCAACGACCATGGTCACGAACATACCGCGCGCCGCCGTTTCGCAAATCTCTTCGTTGATCCGTGCCATCAGCCGCCCGGGCTGGTGGACGGTTTTTCCCAGACAACGAAACAGACTTGCCGTTTTCGCCATCAACAGGGCGGCGTTCATGCCCTTTCCGGAAACGTCGCCAAGATTGAAACAGATGCGTCCGTCTTCCAGTTCAAAAAAATCAAAAAAATCGCCAGAAACTGTACGCGCCGGAATATTCAGGCCATGAATCGGAAAATCATCATCGCCGCTTTCGGGTAACAGAGAGCGCTGGATCTCCGCCGCCAGTTCCAGTTCGCGGGCGAGTTTTTCCTGCTCAACCAGGGCTTCCGCCATACGCGCATTGTGGATCGCAAGCGCGGCAGACGCACTCATCGATTCGAGAAGCCTTAAATCTGCTTCTTCAAACAGGTGGTCACCGCTGCGTTTGTTGATCAGCTCGATTGCACCGATACGCTCATCCTTGACGCTAAGAGTGGCACACAGGATAGAGCGTGTCGTATAGCCGGTTTTTTCATCAATCTTGCCGTAGAAATTCGGGTCATTCTGAACGTCCCGGACGATTTCGGACCTGTTATTCTGCACGCAACGCCCGACAATCCCCTGATCGCTCGGCATGGTCAGACCAAGGATATCTGTCGCGCCCATACTGGCATGGCAGCTGAGTGTTTTGCCTTCGTTTTCGAGAAGAAACAGCGCGCCGCCTTCGGCTTCCACGTAGTCGGTAATATGCGTGACCGCACGTTCCAGAGCGCCCTGAATATCAAGAGAAGATGCGAAATCACGCCCCATTTCAGAGAGCAACTCCAGCTGGGCGTTGATCGGGTTTTCGGGCGCCTCAGTCATCAATCCTCATCTTTACATAGGACCCCGGCGCATCTTCAAGCGCCTTCAGCTTGCCTTTTCCGGGAATCCGCCTGGCAACCTTCGTGCCCGCATGTTTCTTCACCCATTTCTGCCAGTCGGTCCACCACGACCCGTCGTGCTGTTCAGCGCCTTCAAACCACTTGTCCGCCGTTTTGGGCAGTTTGGCGTTGGTCCAGTGCGGATATTTGTTGGCTGCCGGTGGATTGATAATTCCGGCAATATGACCGGATGCTGAAAGCACGAAGCGAACCGGCCCTTTATATAACTGGGTTGCCTGATAGGTCGATTTCCAGGGCGCGATATGATCGTCCTTTGTCGACACCTGATAGATTGGCACGTCAATCTTGCGCATATCAACAGGTACGCCATCCAGTTCCATGCCGCCGGGTTTCACCAACTGGTTTTCCAGATACATTTGTCGCAAATAGGCGCTGTGCATCATCGGCGGCATCCGGGTTGAATCAGAATTCCAGTACAGCAGATCAAACGCCATCGGTTCGCGGCCCATAAGGTAATTGTTGACGACAAACGACCAGATCAGATCATTGTCGCGCAGCATATTGAACACCTGCGACATCTGGCTGCCATCCAGATATCCCTGTTTGGCCATATGCTGATCAAGGCGATCCAGCTGGTCTTCATCAATAAACACACCCAGTTCACCGGGGTCGGCAAAATCCACCATTGTGGTAAACAGGGTTGCCGACTTGATCCGCTTGTCGCCCTTCGCCGCCATATAGGCCATGGTTGCCGCCGTCAGCGTTCCGCCAATGCAGTAGCCGATAATATTGACTGATTTTTCCCCGGTCGCCTTTTCAATCGCATCAATGGCAGCAAGTGGTCCTTCCAGCAAATAGTCATCAAAACGTTTTTCAGCCAGTTTCCGATCCGGATTGACCCACGAGATGACAAATACCGTATGGCCCTGATCGGCCGCCCATTTGATGAACGAGTTCTTGGGTTGCAGATCAAGAATGTAATATTTATTGATCCATGGCGGAACGATCAGCAACGGGCGTTTGAACACCTTGTCAGTGGTTGGATCGAACTGCAAAAGCTGCATCAGGTCGTTCTGGTAGATCACTTTGCCTTTGGATGCGGCGATATTTTCACCAAGCGTAAAGGCATTCTGATCAGTCATTGAAATACGAAGCTGGCCCTTCCCCTTTTCCAGATCACCCAGCAGGTTTTCCAACCCCTGAACCAGGTTCTCCCCCTTGGTTTCCACGGCTGTTTGCAAAACTTTGGGATTGGTTGCGGCAAAGTTTGTCGGCGACATGGCATCAACAAACTGGCGCGTATAGAAATCCACTTTTTCCGCCGTTTTGGCATCCAGACCCTCTACGTCCCGCACCGTCGACTGCATCCAGTTCGAGGTCAGCAGATAGGACTGCTTGATCATGTCGAACAGCGCTTCTTCCGTCCAGCTCTGATCCTTGAAGCGGCGGTCCCCCTTGTCGGGTTCAACAATTGGCTCAACTTCCTCACCCTGCATGCGCTTGGCGGTGTTTTCCCAAAGCCTGGCATAACTTTGCCAGAGATCACTTTGCGCCTGCACCAGCTTGGCCGGATCGGCCATCATCTTGGCCGACATTTCCATAAACGCCTTGCCGATCACCTCCGGGTCGGGAATCTGGAAACCGTCACTGTCTTTCTGGCGCTCAACAAAGGCCTGAACGACCCGCTGGCTTCGTTCGGACAGGTCTGCCATCAGTTTGGACATTTGCTCCGTGTTTTCCGCTGTATTTTTTTGCGTGTCCTGATCTGCCATTCCTGAATTCCCTGTCGACCGTTGAAAAAGAAGGATAGCCCGTGATTTCTGACAATGCCACAGCCAAGCGCTGTTGTCGGCCAACACAACCGTGATTTCTGCTATTGGTATCAAAACAGGGTATTCTGGCATTGGTCTTTCGCCAGTCTCAGGACAAACACATGACAGACAAGGGGTTATTCAAGACAGGCATAATCGGCGTGACCGATAAGGCCGTTTGTTGCTTTGCCCCCGCACTGGTGGTCTTCAAACCGCTCAGCGGCGACTGTTGTGTGTTCTGCTCTTATGGTGATGTCAAATGCCCACCGATCCAGCTGGGTGAAGATGTCTGCTGTATCTAAGGATTGTGTTGCAAAACTCGATTTTCCTCGGGTTTAGAGTGTCCGGTTATAGTAATAGCGGACGTTTTTTGCTCCCGCTTTCGGCTGATGCCGATGCGGGGTTTTGTTTTTTGGCTTGTT
>JAJFIJ010000364.1 GCA_021775105.1 Rhodospirillales bacterium
ACTCACCACCCATGCCCGACAGCATGCTGGAAAATGCCTGAGACCGCTCCACGTGTGCACGTCGCCTGTAGAACTCTATTCTGTTTATGTCAAATTCTTGCTGTTTCATTGCTTTATCCTTTTAAAATAACAATTTACCTTATTTCACTCACAAACAAGGATATGTTTATGAGTTGTGTTAAGATTAAAATAGGGGTTTGCATTGTTCCCGGCAAACGAGTTATTCTGACACTTCAGTTAAAATAATTTGATCTGAATAACTTAATCTGATGATGCCCGAAGAACGCCTGCCACCATTAAATTCTCTACGTGCATTTAATGCAGTTGTGCGACACATGAGCTTTCAGAAAGCTGCTGCGGAGATGTTTGTGACTCCTGCCGCCTTGAGTTATCAGATTCGCCAGCTTGAAGATCACCTGGGGCTCAAGCTTTTTCATCGGCTCAATCGGGCCATCGAACTGACCGATCATGGCCGCCTCATTGCGCCGGGCCTGAAGGACGGGTTTGAACGTATTAGCGATACCATGCGGCAATTGACACGGCGGCGCTCTGGTAATGTTTTGGTGATATCTGCCGGGCCCGCGTTTACGGCAAAATGGCTGGCTCCTCGACTTTATCGTTACATGGCGCGTCACCCGGAAGTAGATACCCGTATATCTGCCAGTCTGAAACTGGCTAAATTGGGATACGATGACGTTGATGTTGCTATTCGTTTCGGCGCTGGCACATACGCGGACTGCGATTCCGTTAAACTGGCTGATGAGTATGTCACGCCACTCTGTAGCCCGGCTTTACTGGAAGGAGCAACGCCGTTACGTCAACCAGACGACCTGATGCACCATACTCTTATTCATGACGACACCCATATTGGGATATTTGAACTGGCAGGTTGGCAGGACTGGCTGAAGGAGGCGGGCGTGAAAAATGCTGACTTGAAACGGGGTCTGCATTTCAATGTCGCTGACCATGCCCAGGATGCCGCAGTATCTGGTGCCGGTGTGGTACTGGGACGCACGGTTCTGGCTCAGGGCGATATCGATTCAGGCCGTCTCGTCGCCCCCTTTGACTTAAAGCTGAAAGCAGACTTCTCATTTTACGGAGTCACCCATAAGTCCCGATCCGGAAACCTCATGATCCGTAACTTTCTCTACTGGTTAAATGAAGAAATGGCCGGTAGTCCGTCGGCTGAGACGCCAGGCCCGGCCGTTTAGGAAGTTTTTGACTTGGTATCCGTGAATTCGATTTTCAGGCCTTTACTGAACTGTTCTTTCAGCAAATCTCGCAAAGCACCCGCAGTAGCCGAATCTCCATCATTCTCCAGCTTCTGAATATCTTCAGAAAACAGCTCAAGTCGCTCTATTCCAAAGGTTTGATCAAAGCGTCGTTTCACCTCAGCCCTAAATTTATCCGGCATTCCATACCTCGGTCATGCATACATTTATATGCACAGTATCCTTCAAGTGTATGAACAGATAACAACGCAGGAATGAACCACATATTAAACCCTGCAAACGGGTTGCCGGGATGTCGTTTCTATTATAGAGCTGGGCAGCGAGCGCAACGTCAGTGCAAATCGCTAAATGAGACCCGCCAGCGGAGACGACGGATCAGCATACATACGTTTGGGCATACGACCGGCAAGATAGGCGTCGCGACCAGCATCAACAGCCGCCCGCATGGCCCGAGCCATGCGGATCGGGTCCTTGGCTTCGGCAATTGCCGTATTCATCAACACGCCGTCAACGCCCAGTTCCATAGCGATGGTCGCATCCGAAGCCGTACCAACTCCCGCGTCGACGATAACCGGAACGCTGGATTGCTCGACGATCAGGTGAATATTGACCGGGTTCTGGATACCGAGACCGGAACCGATCGGGGCACCCAACGGCATGATGGCAACCGCCCCGACATCTTCCAGCCGTTTGCAGATGATGGGATCATCAGAACAGTAGACCATGACCTTGAACCCTTCCTTTGTCAGCGTTTCAGTCGCTTCCAGGGTCTCGATCATCTGCGGATAGAGGGTTTTCTGATCAGCCAGTATTTCCAGCTTGACCAGATCCCAGCCGCCAGCTTCACGCGCCAGACGCAGTGTACGAACGGCATCGTCGGTGGTGAAACAACCCGCGGTATTCGGAAGGTAGGTGTATTTTTTCGGATCAATCGAATCCATCAACATTGGCTGATCAGGATTTGTCAGGTTAACCCGCCGGACAGCTACGGTCACGATATCGACCCCCGCCGCTTCGCAGGCCAGTCGATTGGTTTCGTAATTCTTGTATTTTCCGGTTCCGATAATCAGGCGTGAACCGAACTTTCGTCCGGCGACAACAAGCGGGTCATCAACAATCCGACCAGCTCCCTCAGGCGCACCACCGCCAATAAAATGAACAATCTCCAGCCGGTCACCTTCTTCAAGGCCGGTGTCGGTAAACTGCGATTTGGGCACAATTTCGAGATTGCGCTCAACGGCAACCTTTTTCGCATCAAGGCCGATTCGGGTCAAAAGGCCTTCCACAGTCAAAGGTGTCTCAAAACTCTGTAGTTCGCCATTGATCGTTAACTGCATGATCATAAATCCGTCTGAATATCACTAGAACGCTGAACCCCGTCCGTTCAGAGGGCGTGATTATGAGGGCGCACGCAGGTCGGTTCAATATCCAAATTCATGGAAAACTGGATGTTCCCCGTCCGGCAGGTCATGATATAAGCTGATAATTCATATGGAGCTTTCAGAGAAGACAATGGGTACAACCATAATGGTTCTGAACGGACCAAACCTGAATTTACTTGGCATCCGAGAACCCGGAATTTACGGAACCGAAACGCTCGCCGATATTGAGAGCATCTGCAAACGACGTGGCGAAAAACTTGGTCTGGAAATTGATTTTCGCCAATCCAATAACGAAGGCGAACTGGTTGGGTGGATTCATGAAGCCGGTCGGAAAGCGGATGCAATCGTTCTGAATGCAGCGGCTTATACGCACACCTCGGTTGCCTTGATGGACGCCCTGCTGTCTGTCGGACTTCCGGTTATTGAAGTACATCTCTCGAACATATTCAGACGGGAAGATTTCCGTCATCATTCTTATGTTTCCAAGGCAGCAGTCGGCGTCATTTGCGGGCTTGGCAGCCACGGCTACGAGCTGGCGCTTGAGGCGTTGGCAAAAACACTGAACACCACGCAAGAGGCATAGAAACTTAATGGCGAAAAAAACGGATATCGATGAGAACCTGATTCGCACACTGGCAGGATTGCTGGATGAAACCGGGTTGAGCGAAATCGAATATGGCAAGGATGGACTTAACATTCGCGTCGCCAAAAACGGTACCGTGATTACGGCATCGCCACCGACACCAATTACGCCGGTTGCAGCAACGGTAGCGCCGACAGATGGCGGTGAAGATATGGCATCACATCCGGGTGCCGTGACATCACCAATGGTTGGCGTTGCTTACACTTCATCAGACCCTGATTCGCCACCTTTTGTTAAAGTCGGCGATCAAGTCAGCGTAGGACAGACCCTGTTGCTAATTGAAGCGATGAAGGTATTCAATCCGATTACGGCGACCAAAGCAGGTAAAGTTGTCCAGGTTCTGGTCGAAAATGGCGGACCTGTCGAGTTCGGCGCGCCGTTGATGATCATTGAGTAACGGAAAATGATCGAAAAGGTTCTGATCGCCAATCGGGGCGAGATTGCGCTCCGCATTCTCAGGGCGTGCCGGGAGATGGGCATCCAGACCGTTGCCGTGCATTCAACTGCCGATGTTGATGCGATGCATGTACGTCTGGCCGATGAAAGTGTCTGCATCGGCCCGCCCGCAGCCAAGGACAGTTATCTCAGCATTCCAGCAGTTTTGTCGGCAGCCACCATCTCCGGAGCTGATGCCATCCATCCGGGGTATGGTTTCCTGTCTGAAAATGCCGATTTTGCCGAAATGGTCGAAGAACACGGGTTTGCCTTTATTGGCCCAAGCCCTGAACATATTCGGCTGATGGGCGACAAGATCGCCGCCAAACAGGCCGTCATGGACACACTCGGCAACACGCAACCGAGCCTCTACACCTGCAACGAGCGTTTGCTCGGTCGACAGGTGCACCTAACACGCCTGGCGGAGTGTGACTACTGGTGCGGAGTGGGGCGCGCGCGCGCGCACGCGCGCGCTCTCGTCGCACGCTTGTCTCTCGTTCCCCCGCCACCGCGCCAGCTCAGTCGACGAGCATTTGGCGGCGCTTTGTGCTGTTTGTCCCCCCTCCCCTCTACTCCACCCTCCAGTCACACACGCAGACACACGGTCGGTACTCGCGGCGTCACGCTGGCCATTGGTCTCCTTTGTTTGCCGCCGCATCTCTCTCTTTCTCTCTCTGTGTTCACCTCGCTTGCTGTGCCCACTGTGCGACACAGATGGGAAGAAAGTCGAGAAAAAAGCCTCCGCCCAAGGTAAAGGCGTTCAGTGTCCCGACCACCTTTGATTGCCCGTTCTGTGACCACGAAGCATCGGTCGAGTGCTCAATGTGCGTCGTCGTCGTCGTCGTCGTTCGATGTTGCCAGTGCTGACTGCCCCCCGCCCGCCCGCTCCCACCTCAGCAAGCTGGACGCCGGCATTGGAACGGTGACGTGTGGCGTGTGCAAGGTGACGTTTTCGTCGCCCGCAAATCGTACGTACGCCGCATGCTGCTGCTCTCCTCTCTGCGTCGCGCCTCTCCCCCGCGCGCGCGCGCGCGCGCGCGCACACCGCGATCGTCCTCTGATCCCTCTTGGCCGCGTCGCGCAGCATTGACCGAGCCCATCGACGTGTACTCGGAGTGGATCGACGAGTGCGAAAAGACCAACGCATAGAGCCGTGTGCACGCGCACCTTCCAACAATGTACACAAGTTTATCGCCACATAGCGAGAGAGAGAGAGAGAGAGCGCGCGCGTACGCGGACGCGGTCACCACACGCTCTCGCTACTACGTATAGT
>JAJFIJ010000365.1 GCA_021775105.1 Rhodospirillales bacterium
ATCGGCAAGAGCCGCAGCCATGTGGCAAACATGGTGCGCCTGCTGACCCTGCCGGAAAATATCAAGAACATGATCGATGCCGGGCAGTTGACGGCGGGACACGCGCGCGCCCTGATCGGTGCGCCCGACCCGGTCGCGCTGGCGCTTCTGGTTGTCGACGATGGTCTGAATGTCCGTCAGACGGAGCGCCTGGCGCAGGGCGGCGGGCCTCTGAAAAAGCCGGGCCCGATTCGCGCCAAGGACGCCGACACCATTGCCCTGGAGCGCGATCTTACAAATATTCTCGGACTGAATGTGTTGATTGCCTCGAAAGGCCAAAGCGGATCGTTGACCCTTAAATACAAAAATCTTGATCAGCTGGAAGACGTGCTGCGGCGTTTGGGGTATGGTGGCGAGGCATAAACTCAGCGTCCCCGCGCGCCTTGTGCGCGATTTTAGCGTTAATGATAAACAAGAGCCGGCGACGGCTGGCCTTCTCACAATTGGTGATGCGGATTATCAAAGAACCTGCAACGACCCCCCTGATTAGCAGGCCAATTGAGATAAAATGTCCGCGGTACCCTCGGGACCAGACGAAATTGGGCGGTGCGGTTTCCGGCAAGGTTTAGCCATGAGCGACCGTCATAACATCAATGAATTTGGCCAATTTTTAGCATTTCCGCCCAACAAACTTTCGTCTTGCAGGCGCTTCTGATAATTATACGCTCTAACTGATTGTAATGCTGTCTTCCTTGGATCATTCAACCCAAGTTTAGACGCGTAATTTTTGCTCCATTTGTGGCAACTGCACCACCGCTTCGGAGAAAGTGTGAATCAAATTTATGCCAGCCGCAGGAAAGTCAAAAAAAGAAACAACCTCACGTTTTGCAATCAATTTGGCAAAATTCACTGCGGGAGTCGGGTTTTTTGTTGGCTTTTTTTCCAACGCATCGTTTGGGTCAATGGGCCTGCTGATATACGGGGCAGTGTTGGGTTATTTGGTCGGGACCTACATTGAGGCTGACAACATTGAGGGGTGGAAAACACGCCTTAAAAACAGAATCAATCCAAACTCATCCAACCCGGCGACAGAGACATTAATTGTGCACCCGATCGGGGTTTGTGTGCTCTGTTTTATGATGCTGGGAACTTACGCCCTGACCATGACGGCGGGAAATTTCTTTGAACCGAACATTGTTGCTGACTGGGTGACCCTGACCCGACCAGTGACGGATTGGGTTGCACCGGTATTTCCCATACTCGCGAATGTCGCCAGTGATTGCGCCGGGCTGGACTGTGCCGACCGGGTGCCGATGTATCGGCACATGATGACATTCGGATTTCTGACTGCGGTGCTTTTTGCCAGTATACCGATCCTTGCTTATCGCAAAAACTTTCACCAGCCGCTATTTTTCTACAGAAAACTGCCGAAAAAACGCCGCCCGAACCTGCATCAAATGTTGATCAGGCAACAGTTGGGATTGTTGATTGTGACAATGTTCGCTTTTGGATTCGCATATATTTATATGTCGTATCTAAACCATATCGAGCCAAAACCAGGGTTCACGAGGGTGACATCGGGCCTCATTAAATCTGATTTGTCATATGTATATATCTATTTTTATATCAGTATTGCATTTTCCGCAGCGCCACTTTCTTTGTTTATTATGTTGCGAAATTCCGCCGTTATTTTGCTGCGTAAATATTAAATTTTTTGATGCTATAAAATGATTTGAGAAAATTGGGCACTAACACTATGTCAGGAAAGCGCTAGATATCTAAAGCACCTAATCGAAACACGATCTCTTCAACATGATAAGTGGCCGAGTTGGGTCAATCTCAGCCGAGATTTCTGCCCGAAAAACCGTCCGGCAGGCCATCAACGCCAGACATTTTTTACAGTTAATGAGAAATTTCTCACTTTCTGTGAGAACGTGCGCCCTGAGCGATCCGCATAAGCGCGCGATTACACAGGACTTCTGCGGGCATCCCCGTCGATTTGCACTGCATTTCGCATTCCGTTGCCAGATCAAGCGCCCCGGCGATGCGCGCAGATGTCCAGATCTGGGATTGCCGCTGAAAGGCGCTTTTCCATTTGAAGAAGATCGGTGGTCTCAGGCCGGACAAGGCGGTGTCGGCGGGCGTGCCCTGATCGATCTGCCCCCTGACCAGATGCAGGCGATGAAAATGCCGCTGGACGGCGCGGATGATGGCAACCGGATTCAGGCCTTCGGCAAACGCCCTGTTCAGTGCCGTATCAATCGCCGTCTGATCACCGTTGCCGACCGCATAAACCAGATTATCAAGCGGCGCGCTTGATGAATCGCCGATGCAGGCCAGCACATCATCACCGGTAACCACGGTTGGCGCGTCGTCTTTGCTTTTCACATAAAGTGCCAGCTTTTCCAACTCGCCCCTGATGATCAGCCGGTCACCGCCGAGAACCGTGCCAAGACAGGCCATCGCTTCCGGATTGGCAGTGAGCCCCTCATTGGCCAGCGTCTCGGCAAAGACCCGTTCCAGCCCGCGGCCCTCGTCTGCGTAGCAGGCAATCGCGGCGGCGTTTTTGTTTGATTCGAAAAACTTTCGCAGGCTGGAGCGGGGTGCCAGCTCACCGGCCTCGACAATAATCGGCCAGGAGGTAACGTCACCGGCTTCAACGGTCTGCAAGGGTGCGGTTGTCGTATCGCCGGCGTCGCGTAGCCAGATCACGCGGTCTTCACCGGTCAGCGACAACGCCGTCGCCGCATCCGACAGGCAGGCCGGATCAGCCTTGATCTGCGCACCGGTAAATTCGCAAACCGAAAACGGGTCCTTCAGATCATCGACGCATTTTCCGGCCAGCAGCCTGGCGCGTTCGCGAACCAGCCCCTGATCGGGACCGTAGACGAGAATAAAATTTTTCGAAGGCCGGGGGGCACGCAGGAAATCATCAAGGCCTCTGCCGCTGATTTTCACGATGCCCCCGACGAAACCCTGGGTGGGTCACGAAGATATACGCCAAGCCGAATCCGGATTTCCTGCGCCAACTCCCGTATCGCACGCTTGCGGGCATCCTTCTCGGCCATTAAGGTCTCGAACTCGGAGCTGAAAATATTGTAGCTTACCGTAATCGCGTTTGAGGCGCTGATCAGAGAGTTTCCGGTAGCAGATTTCAACAGCGAATAATTGGTCGACATGGTCAGGTTGCCGCGCGTTGCAAACGCACTTTTTTTAACCGCAAGAGAGCTGGTGGCCTCTTTCAGGGTGGCGTTCAGGCGATAGGAATATTTTGCGGCGGCACCGTTCGGGTGCAGCAATCGCTCCAGCTCGTTGTGGAGCTGTTGTCCGATGCGGTCTTTCATCGGCGCGACCTGAATCCTGGAGAAATCGGCAATGACCTGGGTATCGGACTGGGTTCCGTACAGGGGTTGAAACCCGCACGCCCCAAGCGCCAGACAGGCCATTCCAACGAGGGCGGGTTTAAACCACAATGTTCACAATCCTGTTGGGGATTACGATAACTTTCCGTGCCGGTTTTCCATCCATTACCGAAACCACCGTTTCCAGTTCAAGGGCCTGAGCTTCAGCCTCCGACGCATCACAGTCCTTGGCCAGCTCAAACGTGCCCCGCAGCTTACCATTAACCTGAACCGCGATGGTAACCCTATCGTCTTCCAGCAGGCTTTCATCGGCATCGGGCCACGGCATTTCGGTCAGGATGACAGTGTGGCCGAGTATCTTCCAGAGTTCTTCACCAATGTGCGGCATCATTGGGCCGACGAGCCGGACAATGGTTTCAAGGCCTTCACGCAATGCCCAGCCCGCTCCGGCTTCGTCGGCATTCAGCCTGTCAACCTCATTGGTCAGTTCGCGAATTCTGGCAACTGCCTTGTTGAAATGGAATTTATCGAGATCATTCGAGACAGCATGAATGGTTTTATGGGCCATTCGATGGACCGCCATGGCGGCGGGACCAAAAGATTCCGGCAGGTCTGCGCCAACGGGAGAGGGCTCGAACGACGGGTTCGATACCATCCGCCATAGCCGGTTGAGATACCGCCAGGCCCCGTCAATTCCGGAATCCGTCCAGTCCAGATCGCGATCAGGGGGGCTATCCGACAACATGAACAATCGTGCAGTGTCAGCACCATAGGCCTCGATAATCGCCTCCGGGTCGACAACGTTCTTTTTTGATTTGCTCATTTTTTCGGACCGGCCCATGGTCACGGGAGCTCCGGAACTCCGCATAACCAGGGTATTTTCGCCCTTGTCCTCTACATCATCAGGCAGAACCCAGGCGCCGGACGGGTCGCGGAAAGTGGCATGGCAAATCATGCCCTGGGTCATCAACCCGGCAAACGGCTCCTTGTCATCAAGGTAGCCACATTGACGCAGCGCGCGTGTAAAGAAGCGGGAGTACAGAAGATGGAGCACCGCGTGTTCAATGCCGCCGATATACTGATCAACCGGCAACCAGTAATCGACAGATTTTTTGGAAAACCCGAGTTCCTGATTTTTTGGATCGCAGAAGCGGGCAAAATACCATGACGACTCAAAAAAGGTATCGAAGGTATCGGTTTCGCGGACAGCTTCATTGCCGCAGGTTGGGCAACGGGTGTGTTTCCAGGTCGGGTGCTGATCCAGTGGATTGCCCGAACCGCCCAGATCAACATCTTCCGGCAGCTCAACGGGCAGCTGGTCCTCGGGCACGGAAACGATACCGCATTCCTTGCAGTGAATGACCGGGATCGGGCATCCCCAATAACGCTGCCGGGACACGCCCCAGTCGCGCAAACGGTAATTTATGGCGCGCTTTCCGGCATCCATTTTTTCGAACCGGTCAATGATCTCGCTTTTGGCGGCCTCAACATCAAGTCCATCAAGAAACCCCGAATTGATCATTACACCATCGCCGACCAGCGCTTCGGTACCAATCTCGACAGAGGCCGCATCCGTTCCCTTGGGCGCGACAACCGCGATAACCTCCAGTTCGTACTTACGGGCGAAATCAAGGTCGCGCTGATCGTGTCCCGGACAACCGAAAATGGCTCCCGAGCCGTAATCCATCAATACAAAATTGGCGATGTAAAGAGGAACGGTTTTGTCCTCAATAAAAGGATGTGCGCAGGTCAACCCGGTATCGAATCCCAGCTTGTCCGCCGTTTCGATGGCGGCCTCACTGGTCCCCATGCGGTTGCATTCAGCAACAAACGTCTGCAGCGCCGGGTTGTTTTCTGCCAGCCGAAGAGAAAGCGGATGATTGGCCGACAGCGCACAGAAAGTCATGCCGAAAATAGTATCGGGCCGGGTCGTGTAAACCTCGAGTTTCTCGTCCTGACCAGAAACATCAAAATAAATATGAGCCCCTTCTGATCGCCCGATCCAGTTTTCCTGCATCAGGCGGACCCGGTCCGGCCAGCGTTCAAGGTTGGCAAGCTCTTCGAGCAGGTCCTGGGCAAAGGCAGTGATTTTGAGGAACCATTGGGAAAGCTGGCGTTTTTCCACCTCGACCCCGGAGCGCCACCCCTTGCCATCTATGACCTGTTCGTTGGCGAGTACTGTGTTTTCCACCGGGTCCCAGTTGACCCAGGATTCTTTCCGGTAAACCAGACCCTCTTTCAGAAAATCGAGAAACATTTTTTGTTCGTGGCGATAGTATTCCGGCTCGCAGGTGGCGATCTCCCGCGACCAGTCGTAGGACAGGCCCATGGTCTTGAGCTGGCGGCGCATGGTGGCAATGTTTTCGCGGGTCCATTTTGCCGGATGGACGTTGTTTTCGATTGCTGCATTCTCTGCCGGCAGGCCAAACGCATCCCAGCCCATGGGGTGGAGAACATTAAACCCGCGGGCTTTTTTGTAACGCGCGACCAGATCGCCCAGCGTGTAATTGCGCACATGACCCATGTGGATGCGCCCGGACGGATAGGGAAACATTTCCAGCACATAATATTTGGGTTTGCCGGACTCTTCGCTAACCGCAAAGCATCCACGCTCTTCCCAGGTTTCCTGCCAGCGGGCTTCGGCCTCCTTGAAGTTATAGCGTGATGGTTCCGACGACATTGGTTCTTTGGCTCTCGATGTTGATTGTGCCTTGAGTTACCCGCTGAGGCGGATTTGTGCAAGACCGGGTTTGGTCATGACCGTCTCGGGGCGGCGGATCAGGGCTAGTTTTTTTGTTGAACCAGATCGGTATTTCTGATTTGCCGGGCACGGGTCAGAATTGCATCCTCGATCTTGGTTTTCGTTTCCTCCGGCACAGCCGCATCAGACCAGATATTGTTTTGCCCAAACACCTGCCGGAATACAGCCACACGAACGCCATCGGCCCTAAGTGTTCGGCCCAGAATGTAGATGTTGAGCTTGAAGCGTTCTTTCGGGGAATCTACCGGCGCGTGCCAGTCTGTTATGATCACGCCGCCAAACGGATCGGCGGAGTTGACGGGCATAAATGAAATGGTATCCAGTGACGCCCGCCAGAGATAGCTGTTGACGCCAAGCGCCCCGCCCTCCTGCTGTTTGCTGTCGCCCAGAATGCTCAACCCACCCTCACCAAAGATGGTTTTGCGTTTGGAATGATCGCCTAGCGGATCATTGTCTCTGGCTTCCTCATTTCGGGCATCGATCGGCTCGTAGCTTTCACAAGCACCCACGAACAGCACCGCCAACATAACGAAGATCGTCAAAAACCGGAAATTCATCATTTATTCTTATCCCAGACTCGAAAAGGCAGGCCTTTGTTCCTGCCCAAGATCGCCAAAAAACGAACGCGAGTCCTTTTCATATACCAAACCACAGTGAGTTTCTAGAGTCCGGGTTGGTTTCGTTGCATGTTAAATAAACCGATTCCGGCAAACCCGGTGGCACCAGCGTGCCGTAAACGGTTGAGGTGGCCGGCACCAACGCCTCCAAGCGCGATCACCGGAACGTTTATGCTGTGACAGATTGCGGCAAATTTCTGAATGCCAAGCGTCCCTCCTTCTGGATGGCTGGCTGTCCTGAACACCGGGGAAAGTACCGCCGCATCCAGACCCAGCCTCTCAATCTGTCGCACACCTTTCTCGCTATGCGCCGCGCCCGTTGTGGTCCAGCCTGTGGGTATAAACCGCCGGACAGGCAGCCGGCGCAGCTGGTATTCGGGGTAATGCACGCCATCCGCCCGGCATCTTCGGGCCAATCGAATATCGTTGGCGATCAGGCAGCGGACCCCTCTTCTCCGGCACGCCCTGACGATCCGGCGGGCAAGCCGATCGCGCGCAGGGGTCGTGTAGTGACGAAATATCAGGATGCTGTTTTTGGGCAATCGCCGGATCAGGGTGAGGGGGTCGTCGCCACGGCTTTCATCCGTCATGGCAACGAGAAAGGCGTTCGTCCGGGTTACAGCGAAATTGAGCCCGGCCCCGACGTTTGATACTGTCTGCAATCCAACACCCACATCTTCACACTTGCGCGCGGAACCTATCATGACCCCTGACACCAACATTGCCCAGAACCTTGTCGATATTCGCGCCCGAATCGACGAAGCTGCCCGCGCCGCCAACCGGGCACCGGATCACATTACGCTGGTCGCGGTCAGCAAGACGCATGACGCGGCCCGCATCCGCCTGGCACTACAGGCTGGCCACCGGGTTTTCGGTGAAAACAGGGTGCAGGAAGCGGAAGATAAATGGCCGGAGCTGAAAGCGGCGTATCCGGCTACCGAACTTCATCTGATCGGTCCGCTACAACGCAACAAGGCAAAGCGGGCCGTGCAATTGTTTGATGTGATTGAAACCATCGACCGTCTCAAGCTGGCGACGACGATTGCCCGTGAAATGGACGAACAAGGCAGGCGACCGGATTGTTATATCCAGATCAATACGGGCGAAGAGCCCCAGAAGGCCGGAATCCTGGCTGCCGATGCCGATGCCTTTATTGGCCGCTGTCGGGATGGACTGGGCCTGCCCGTTGTCGGCCTGATGTGCATACCGCCATCTGATGAAGAGCCGTCGATGCATTTTGCCTTGCTGGCAAGGATTGCCGAACGCAACGGGCTGGGGCGGTTGAGCATGGGGATGAGTGGCGATTTCGAGACCGCCGTTCGGTTTGGTGCAAGTAGTGTGCGGGTGGGGACGGCGATTTTTGGATCAAGACCAGTGATCAACGCGGAGACATAATGTCGATCTGACTATCGGTGTCGCAGCACTCCAGAAGACCAAGCAGATCTTCGATCTCAAGTGCGATGCAGCCTTCGGTCGGTTCGAACAGCGGTCGGGCGAGATGCATGAAAATTGCACTGCCCTTGCCGGGTTCAACAGGGTCGTCATTGTATCCGATGACAACGATCACATCATAAACGCTGTCTTCGCGCCACAGGGCCTCGTGGCTGGCGGTGGCCGGGAGAAGGATTTGCTGATTGTAGGCGCTGTGACCGGGGTCGTCACACCAGCCATCCGTTGGCAACAGGGGGCTGACGGGCAGGCCCGTACGTGGCGGGTTCAGGCGGTCCGGACGGAAAAACACCGAGCGCAGCGGAAAAACACCGACCGGCGTGATACCGTCACCTTCACCGGCCTTGATCCCGATACCGCCTCGCCCCACGGCACACCGGCAGACCTTATCCGCAAACAAGACCTCTCCCGGATGGCGAATGATGATTTTCATAAAAACAGTATCCCGAAAGTGTTCAGTTAATGCCGGACGGGCTTCCTTGTGGTGTCGGCGCTGTCGGTTCGACGGCTCGATCCGGGTGACTTTTGGCCAGTGCACCCAGCATTGTTGCCGTGAACCAGCCGCCATTACTGGCGATGGCACCAGTGTCAGAACCAGAACGAGGGCTTTCTTGCTGTGGCTCTGGCGACCCGGGTTGTTCGTTAGGGGGCGGCCCGGAAAGCAGACTGACGGCCCGGTAGGCGGTATTGGCACGCCGGATGTCATCCGGGTGCGTCGCGGCAACGGAGGTGCCGACAAGCAGATGTGAGTAGGATTTTGCCGGAATATTCAGCCCCTGCTTTTCTGCCTGGGATTGACGATAGTTGAGCTCCGCCATCGCCCATGCGGTTACCGGGTCGGCGGAATCGGTTCCGGCGGCGGTTGGTGCGCCAGCGCTCAGACTGACCGTTTCCCGGGGTGCCTCGACAACCTCCGCGCCTGCGTTGGAGGTTTCGGCGTTGTCGTCAGCGTTACCATCCCCCAAAACAGTCATGATATTGCCACCTAGATCGTCACCGGTAATTTCTTCGAGCACGACATCGACCGCCGAGCCAACCAGACCGATCGGGCCAAAATAAAGCGTGCTGCCCATCATCCGCGGGCCAGCGGACAATTCATCGCCGGTCATCTCGCGATACAGAGGTCCGACAAACGGCAAATGATGGAGCGGGTTGATAATGTCGAGAAAATCAAAAAACCCGAGGCCATCGCCGCCGAACGGCTGAAAGCCCGTGTCGTCTGATTCTGGTGCAGGATCAGACGATGTCAGCGCCAGCTGTGGCGCCAATGCCGGGTTTGTCGGCGTTGGCCGCCAGCCCGCCTCAGAACCGGAGTTTACCTGCATGGTCGTGTTTCCCGTTTTGTCATTACGAGAAACTACGCAAGGGTTATGCCAACTATATAAGCCTGTATTTCAAGGGTTTGGCCCGGAAAACACACCTGAATTATCCGGCCCGGAAAGTTCTGCCGGGTCGAAAAGGGATGGCGGGGTTACGGGAGTTACAGCAGGTGCCCGCTTTTGGCTTTTTTGGTTTCGAGATAGAGCTCGTTGTGTTTGTTGGTCGGAAAGCTGTGCTGAACCCGCTCGACCACATCAACACCACACTTTCCAAGCGCATCCACCTTGACCGGGTTGTTGGTCATCAGCTGTACCTGATTGAAACCGAGCAGGCTCAGCATGCGCGCAGCGGGCAGGTAAATTCTTTCGTCGGCATCGAACCCCAGCTGTTCGTTGGCATCCAGCGTATCAAATCCGAGATCCTGAAGCGCATAGGCGCGAAGTTTGTTGACCAGCCCAATGCCGCGCCCCTCCTGGGCCAGATAGAGCAGCACACCGGCACCGCGCGCCGAGATTTCAGCGATTGCGCCGCGCAACTGATCGCCGCAATCACAGCGCAAACTGCCCAGCAGATCGCCGGTGAAACATTCTGAATGCAGCCGTGCGAGGACCGGCGCGTCTTTGTCAGGTTCGCCAATGACAATCGCCAGATGTTCCAGCCCGCCGTCCGATGGCCGGAAGGCAATAATGCGGCAGTTTTCTGTCTCTTCAAGGGGGACGCGCGCTTCGCTGACCGGCCTCAGGGTTCGCGCCGAGACATTTTCATACTGAAAAATATCTCCTGCGTCGACCATCAGCATGTTGCGACGCACACACCACTGGGCCAGATCATCGGCTTCATCGGCGGTAATGCTGGCGCAGGCGACGGCAGGAAGCAGACGCGCCAGTTTGGCCAGAGATACGGCAGCGCGCGCACTGTCATAGGCCGATGTTTCGCTGGTGCTGATGTCCAGTTTGGAGACATCGCATTCCGCCAGCGGGTCGCACAGCTCCAGCACACTGGCGGCGGTAATCGGCGGGTTTGTATTTATCGTGACGATCTTGCCTTTCGGGCGGGCAAACCCGAGAACCATGGCGCGACGCGCCGTCAGTGCCAGAAACGGCGCATTCCCGCTGAATTTCTCGAGCTCACCAAGCCCCCGGTCGGTTACGCCTTCCGCGGCTTGCGCCAGCAGCGCGTTCCCGTCGCCGCCCTGAATGGCGACCATCCGTCCCCGGCGCAGTTCCGATACGGCCCGGTCAACGCTCAGTAACGACACCGGTTCACGTGTCGCCGGCATGGAGATCACTTCAAAATTCCGCCGCCGATCTGTCATTAATTTACCTTGTCTGAACCACGTATTTGAGAACTTATTACACAATCTGTCGGGAAGCTCTACTTTCCCGGAAAAAACATCTATATATTTAGTCGGGATGTTACCAGAGGCGCTGTGCAATAATCTGTTGCCGGGAAATTCCGGGCCGGACTGTGCTGTGAAACACGGGGGATTGCAAACATGACATCAGGAAGACGGATCCTGGTCGTTGACGATGACGATACATTGCGTGAAATGCTGAGCGAACAACTGCAGCTTCACGAAGAATTCGCGCCAACCGAAGCCGCCAGCGGGGCGCAGTCGCTGGAGTTGGCAAAAACAGATTATTTCGATGTCATTATCCTTGATGTCGGGTTGCCGGACATGGATGGTCGCGATGTCTGTCGGCTGATGCGCCGGAATGGCGTGACGTCGCCGATTATCATGCTGACCGGTGCCGACACCGATGCCGACACCATTCTGGGTCTCGATGCCGGGGCCAATGATTACATCACCAAACCATTTCGTATCGGCGTTCTGCTGGCCCGGCTGCGCGCCCATATCCGCCAGCACGAACGCTCCGACGATGCCGTCTTCACCATCGGCCCGTACACCTTTCAGCCGGCCAACAAATTGTTGCTGAGAGACGAGGACGGCCGCAAGGTACGCCTGACCGACAAGGAAACGGCGATTCTCAAATATCTCTATCGGACCGGTGACAAGGTCGTCAGCCGCGATGTCCTCCTGGACGAGGTCTGGGGATATAACGCCAGCGTCACCACCCATACACTGGAAACGCACGTCTACCGCCTGCGCCAGAAGATTGAACCCAACCCCTCCAATGCGGTCCTGCTGATCACCGAACCGGGTGGTTACCGGCTGGTGCCGTAGGTCAGGGTTTCAGGCGCAGTGTGGCAGGAGCGTGGCCGGATGGCGGTTAAGAGTGAATGGGCCAGTGGATACAGCTAAAAAATTAATTCAGGACGGCCTGATCCATCACCAGTCCGGACGCCTGCAAGACGCTGATGCGGCCTATCGGCGCGCCTTGGCGACCCAGCCGGAAAACCCGGATGCCAACCACTTGTTAGGCGTATTGGCGCACCAGTGTGGATCCCC
Organism: Rhodospirillales bacterium; assembly: GCA_021775105.1. Lineage (GTDB taxonomy): Bacteria > Pseudomonadota > Alphaproteobacteria > Rhodospirillales > Casp-alpha2 > JAJFIJ01. The sequence continues at coordinate 11,899 of JAJFIJ010000365.1, forward strand.
GGAAATCGCCGCACAATTAATCAGCAAAGCAATAGAGTTCGATAAAAATGTACCCGACTATCACAGCAATCTGGGCCTTGTCCTGATGGAGTTGGGGCGTCTCAGTGAAGCAATTTCCAGCTTTCAAAGGGCGATCCAGCTTAATCCCGAGTTTGCGGCGGCGCACGGCAATCTCGGAAACGCTTTCCTGGAGGAAGGCCAGTTCGACAAAGCCGTTGATAGCTATGTCCGTGCACTTGCGCTGAACCCAAATTTGGTTGAGGTCCAGTGTAGTTTGGGAATGACCTACCGGGAATTGGGTAAACCTGATGAGGCAATCAGGGTGCTGGATCGTGTTTTGACGACGGCATCTCAACACGCGGGACTTCATTTGAACAAGGGAAATGTTCTAAAGGATCTCGGGAAACTGGAAGGGGCGTTGTCAAGCTACGACACGGCAATCCAAATCCAACCCGATTATGTTCAGGCCCTTTGCAACAGAGCCGACCTTCTTGTCGCAATGGGACGACTCCAGGAAGCTGTGATTTGTTTTCAACATATACTCAAGATGCATCCAGATCTGGCAATGGCTCACAATAATCTAGGTGGGTTGCTTTTCAAAAAAGGAGACATCGCTGAGGCTAAGGCCTGCTTTTTACGGGCCTTGAGTATCGACCCGAAACTTGCGGGCGCTCATTCGAATTTGGCGTCGCTTTTTGAAGAGACCAAGCAGATTGAGCAGGCAATCACTTCGTATGAAGACGTTCTCCGTCTTGAGCCGGACAACAAGCCGGCGGCGGCTCGGCTCTATCATTTGCTGGAACACGCATGTGCCTGGCAGGAAATCGCTGCGTTGGAATTTGATATGGATGCCCTAGCGTCAAGTGAAGAAGGGTTTGTGGTATCCCCTTTCTCCAATATCGCCAGAAGTATGGATATGGCCCAGAATCTCTCCGTCGCACGTTTCAGATCGCAGGCTGTTTCAGCTGAGGTCCAGAAGCTATCTGAAAAGATACCAGCGCCTATCTCAAAACCATCAGGAGCAAAGATCGCAATCGGATACGTATCGAACGATATGCATGATCACGCCACAGCGCATTTGATGGCGGGTATGTTTGGGCTGCATGACCGTAAGGACTTTGAGGTTTTGGTCTTTTCCTATGGTGTCGATGACAATAGCCATTTCCGCCAGAAGATCGTCGAAGGCTGCGATCAGTTTATAGACATCAAGGATCAGGATGATCTTGAAGCAGCAACAACAATAGCAAGTTACGGCGTTGATATTCTTGTTGACCTGAAGGGGCATACGCAAGGATCACGCCTTGGTATCAGTGCCTTAAGGCCGGCGCCTGTGCAGGTAACCTATCTTGGTTTCCCGGGAACTTCGGGGGCTGATTTTTTTGACTATGTATTAACTGACAAGACGGTTACCCCGTCTGAACACAAACCGTTTTACAGCGAGACATTTGCCTATCTTCCCGATTGTTATCAGGTCACCAACCGTTTTCAGGAAATTTCCGATCAGCCCATAAATAGAGACGATTTCGAGCTCCCTGAAGATGGTTTTGTTTTTAGCTCTTTCACTAATAATTATAAACTTGAGCCTGTTATGTTTTCGGTTTGGATGGAGCTACTGAAGGAGTGCCCGAAGAGCGTATTGTGGTTGCTCGCCACCAGCCAGAAGGCCGAGGAAAACCTGAAAGCTGAAGCCTCGTTGCGAGGGATCGATTCATCGCGGCTGGTGTTTGCTAGCAAACTGCAGAAACATGAACATCTCGCCCGATATCGCTTGGCAAACCTGGTTTTGGATACACGGATATACGGTGGGCATACGACAACCAGTGACGCCTTGTGGGCAGGAGTTCCGGTGGTTACGGTCATGGGAGAACATTTTGCCTCGCGGGTGGCGAGCAGTATCCTGAGTGCGGTCGGGATGGAGTGTCTGATCACACAAAGTGTGTCAGAATATAAGGCACTCTGTCTGCGGTTGGCCAAAAATCCTGATGAGCTTGCGGAAACCAGAGAAACCCTTAACGCAAACCTTCTGATCAAGCCGTTGTTCGATACTGCGCTGTTTACGCGCAATCTTGAAAACTTGTATAGTCAGATGTGGGCCCGGTATCTGGAAGGAAAAGCTCCGGATGTTATAGAGGCCGAAGCCTAATTGATGCCTTGGTCAATACGTTGAAGTTATTTCGCTGAACCATTTCACATTTGGCGAGATGGTTTATCGACTGGCACCGTAGGTCAGGGTTTCAGCCGCACCGTCACCGGCACGTGATCCGATGGCGGTTGCCAGTCGCGCGCATCCCTGAGGATTGAGACGGCCATCAGGGACTCCGTCAGGCTCTCCGATACCCAGATATGATCGAGCCGTCGGCCCTTGTTGACGGCCTCCCAGTCAGTTGCCCGGTAGCTCCACCAGGTATAGGCGGGCGTTTCTTTGGGGATCAGTTTGCGCACCGCGTCAACCCAGCGCCCGGACTGGCGCATTGTCTCCAGCGCCCTGATTTCGGTTTCCGTATGGGTGATGGTGTTTTTCAGGCGCTCATGTGACCAGACGTCCGTCATTAGCGGCGCGACATTGAAATCACCGACCAGAACGCGCGGCGGCCCCCTGTCGCCACGCGCCGCCCACCAGTGGGTCTGGGCATCGAGAAAATCCAGTTTATGGGCGAATTTGGGGTTTTTCAGCGGATCGGCAACATCGCCGCCCGCCGGGACATAGAGGCAATGGACCTCGATTTCACCCAACGCGCCACCCGTATCGACCCCGGCAAACAGATGGCGACAATCTTCGCGATCACACCAGTGCAGTGGCTCGGGGTTGCTCAGCGGCGTTTTTGAGAGGATCGCAACGCCATTATACCCCTTCATGCCAAGCACGGCCTGATGCGGATAGCCCATCCCGGTGATCTCATCTGCCGGAAACAGGTGATCCTGCACCTTGGTTTCCTGCAAACAGATGACGTCGGGATTTTCTTCTTCAATCAACGCCGCCAGCCCGTCCAGCCGCTTGCGGATTGAATTGACGTTCCAGGTGGTGATCGAGAAATTCATGTCTTCAAATATCACTGATTGGCCCAAAAGCAATGCGCCCGGCGATGGGGACGCCGGGCGCTAGGGCTCCAATAGGTCTGGAGCCGAGGATGGCTGGGGTACCATCCCTGGAAAACCACTCGCTTGAACGGCAAGCGGCCTGTTGGTCTATATATGGGGAGGTCGGTGAGAGTCTTCCAGTGCCGTGCCGGAATAATCGGATAACAGACTGAAATTAAGGCAAAACCGGTATAAATGGGTTCATTTGCGAACGTGGTTTTGCGGCAATATCAGCGGGTTAAATCAGTTTTTATCGATTTCTTCTGTCGGCGGCATGTAATGAAAGAGCTGTTTGTCGAGCGGCACATTAAACGACGGGCCGAGCAGCGAGACGGTGGTGGTAATGCCCTGATCGTCGGTTACCACCCATTTCCGGATTTCCAGCGGGCGGTCACTGAAGATCAGGGTGATCTGGCCCTGAAGTGGTTCATCGGCTTTCACCAGACTGACCCGGAACACGCCCGGAGAGCGCTCAAACCCGGTGACCAGCAAGTCCTTGCCGAAAAACGAAAAGGATTCGCGCAGCAATAACTCGGCCCGTGTCAGGCTGATTGGCAATGTCGTCGCCTGATCCAGCTCACGATCAATATAGGAAATATAGGTACCGTCGGCGACGACCTTCAGCGGATTGGGATCGTCATAGGTCAGGTTAAGCCGGCCGGGGCGCTGCAGGGCGAATGTGCCTTCCGCATAGTCACCATTGGACGAGACCTGAAGAAACCGGGCCTGAATGGTTTTTGATGCATTCAGATGCTGTTGCATGCGCATCAGGTCGGTGGTGTCCTGCTTGCTGAGCTTCAGGGTATCAGAAATGATCGCGCGGGCAGGCATGGCCGCGCCCAAAAGCAGGACAAAGGCGAGCGGAGCGAGCAGGCTGGCGAGGGATAAACGGGTACGCATAGCGATACCTTCTACAGAAAGCGATCAGGCGGGTAAAGTCGCAGGCAATAACGGCAAAATTATGGATCAGTGACGGTTCAACAGAATTTAGGTTTGTCGGCCCCGATATGGAAAATTTGGAAATTGATCCTGGTCATGGCTGGACGCTCCAATTGATGGGAACATTGCGCCGCATTTATAGGAAATTTTATCATGAGCAAAAATCGCAAACCCGAAAAACCCGTGGCATCCCGGTCGACGCCCTTTACCCGCAGGCGGGTACTTTTTGCGCTTGGTGCAGTCGCCGTGGCTGGCGTCGGCGGTTCGTTCTTTCTGACACCCTCCCCAACCATGGCCGAAGGCGTTGTTGTTTACAAAGATCCGTCATGCGTGTGCTGTGGTCGCTGGGTCGATCATATGCGCCAGAGCGGTTTCGCCGTAGATGTCATAAATGTCGAGGATATGGAGCCGGTCAAGCGCCGTGCGGGCGTACCGGAGCCGATGGAATCCTGTCATACAGCCCATGTCGGCGGATATATCGTTGAGGGGCACGTGCCCGCCGAAGACGTCAGGCGCATGCTTGCCGAGCGTCCTGCAATCAAAGGCCTGACGGTCCCCGGAATGCCCATGAGTGCGCCAGGCATGGATAGCCCGGAACGCGAGCCCTATACGGTGCTGAGTTTCAACGACAATGGCTCAACCGGCCATTTTGCATCACATTAAAATGTAAGACATGCTCTAGTGACTGCCGACCAGAACTTCGCGTTTGCCGACCCGGCTGGCCTGACTGACGACGCCTTCCTTTTCCATGGTCTCGATAATCCGCGCCGCCCGGTTGTAGCCGATTTGCAGGTGGCGCTGGATGAAGCTGGTCGACGCCTTTCCTTCGCGCGCAACAAGCGCAACCGCTTCATCATAAAGCGCGTCGCTGGAGCTGGCGGCACCGGAGGCACCAAATTCCTGGTCCTCTTCCGTCGTGACCTCTTCAATATAATCCGGCTCGCCCTGGGCTTTCAGGTGAGTGACGATTTCTTCAACCTCTTCATCGGAAACGAACGGTCCGTGGACCCGTGAAATCCGCCCGCCACCGGCCATATGCAGCATATCGCCCTGACCGAGAAGCTGTTCGGCCCCCTGCTCACCCAAAATCGTGCGGCTGTCGATTTTCGAGGTTACCTGAAAACTGATACGGGTCGGGAAGTTAGCTTTGATGGTCCCGGTAATCACGTCAACAGACGGGCGCTGGGTCGCCATCACCAGATGAATCCCGGCTGCCCGCGCCATTTGCGCCAGACGCTGGATCGCCGCTTCGACATCCTTGCCGGCAACCAGCATCAGATCCGCCATTTCATCAACGACAACGACAATAAACGGTAACGGCTCCGTCGGCAGCGGCTGTTCTTCATAGATCGGCTTGCCGTCATCGTTAAACCCGGTTTGCACACGCCGGGTCAGAACTTCGCCGATTTTGGCGGCTTCCCTGATCCGTGTGTTGTAACCGGCGATGTTGCGCACGCCCAGCTGCGACATCACCTTGTAGCGGTCTTCCATTTCGCGAACCGTCCACTTCAACGCAACCACGGCTTTCGACGGATCGGTAACGACCGGCGTCAGAAGGTGCGGAATGCCCTCATAAACAGAGAGTTCCAGCATTTTCGGATCAATCATGATGAATTTGCACTGGGCCGGAGAACACTGATAAAGCAGCGACAGAATCATCGTGTTCATGGCGACCGACTTGCCGGACCCGGTTGTCCCGGCAATCAGCAGATGGGGCATGCGCGCCAGATCGACGGTGACCGGTGTGCCGCCGATATCCTTGCCCAGCGCCAAGGGCAGGTTGGCACCGGATTTCTCGAAATCGCGCGACCCAAGCAGTTCGCGCAGATAAACCATTTCGCGGGACACATTGGGCAGCTCGATCCCAATCGCGTTGCGCCCGGAAACCACGGCGACACGTACCGATACGGCACTCATCGAGCGGGCAATATCATCCGACAGGCCGATCACACGAGATGTTTTGGTGCCGGGCGCCGGTTCCAGTTCATAGAGCGTGACAACGGGTCCCGGACGAACCTTGACGATTTCGCCCTTGACGCCAAAATCTTCAAGAACACTGGCGAGAAACTTGGCGTTTTGTTGCAGGGCGTCTTTATTCAGGGCGTCCGCAGCCGGGTTGGCAACGGGTGCGGCAAGAAGCTCAACCGGGGGCGCAGAGTAAACACCATCACCCAGATTAAGCCGGCCCTGGCTTTTTGCTTTTGCCTTTTTGCCGGCTTTCGGTTTGCCGGCTTTGGCGTCGACCAGACCGGACCGCTCCTCGGGTGACAGGCTTGAATCCGGACCTTTACCAACAGAAACACGGACGGATACCCCGTCATCCGCATTGTCACCATCTTCGAAGGCCCGAGACCCGGACGCCGGGTCAATTTCCGGACCGGATGTGAATTGCTGACCCCAGGCAACGGCAACGCCGATGGCATTGCGGCCTGTTTTGGCACCGGATTGCAGCGTCAGTGCGGCATTTCTGACGTTGATCCCGACGGTGCGCCACTCCGCCAGAGACAGGCCAAGGGCGGTAACCCAAAGCGCCACACCGAACAGGCCGGAAACCAGACCGATCAGGGCGGACCCCAGATGCAGGTTGTCCGCAGGTGCTGAATTTGCCAGAAAATCGAGAATCAGGGTGCCGGAAAACCCGCCCATCCGGGTCATCAGGGGCCAGTTTTCAGTAACCGGCAAGGCGCTCAGGCCGATGGCATAAAATATTGCAGCACCAGCCAGCGCCAGAATCCGTAAAACCCAGTGTGAGATCGTCGTTTTTCCGGTCAGTCTCGACCCCCATACCAGCAGGGTCAGTAGTGGAACGAAACAGGCAAAACCCAGCGTTTGCAGCCACAAGTCGGCAATTACTGCGCCAGACAGGCCGAGAATGTTTTCAGGTGCCTGAATGCCGGCACTGTTGAGCGAGGAATCGGCCGGTGAATAGCTGAAAACGGCAACCATCATCAGGGTTGAGGCAACGATCAGAATAACTCCGCCGAGCTCGAGCGCGCGGCGCTTCAGGAAAACCCTTGCGCCAGCTGGCAACAATGCCCCCGGTGCCCCCTGCGATGCCCCGGATGTCCCCGAAGACTCGCCAAAAAATCGTAATACTTGTGCCATAGTTTAAGGTCTAAGCCACGAAGGTTGATAAGTGTTTAACAATTTGATGGTGGCTGGAGCCTCTGGCCCGTGATCTCACCCGTCCCGTGCGGTCAGCAGGCGCTGAACACGGGACAGGTTGTTGACGATGATTTCGACCTTTTTGATTTCGCCGGAAGTCTGGTAAATGTCGATGGCACCCTCGAAACAGGCCGCGGCTTCGCGCAGCAGGGCGACTTCGGAATTGCGTTTGGCGAGTGCAAAACAAGCGGCCCCCAGATTGTTTGCCGTTTGCGCCCAAAGGGCCGGTACGCGGTCGCGCTTGCGGACCTCCAGCGCCATGCGAAACCGTTTAACGGCAAGCTCAAGGGTAACGTTGCCCGTCACCAGCTCACCAAGGGCCATCAAAACAACACCATACTGGTTGGTAACTTCCGCCCATTTGCCGGGCATGATTTCCTTGGTGTAGACGCCAAGCGCCTCCTCGAAGCTTTTCGATGCGTCCTGATAGTAGGCGGCGCGCCCGGTTTGCGCACCGATACGATAAAGCACCAGGCCCTTGTTGACCTGCGCCAGCGCCCAGTCGAAAGGCTGGTCGATCCGGCTCAGTGAGTCGGTAATCTTGCCATAAACACTTGCCGCCTCTTTCAGAATGTCCGGGTCCTTTTCCTTGTCGCCCTTGGCTCGAAGTGTCGCCGCGAGGTGGCTTAACGCCAGCGCCCAGATCACCGGCGAGTCATCCGCATTTACCTGTTTGTAAGCGATTTTGTAAGCGGCGGATGCGTGTGCCAGGCGCTTGATACCGCCACCCAGCGATGAATGGGCGGCGAAGCCATTGCCGATACAGGTCAGCAGGGCCGCATAGTGCCCGGCGTCCATGTTGGCGGGTTTTTCCTGTATGAAATGTTTGACGCCTTGCAGGTGTTGTTTAAGCGCATCGCCAAGCCTGCCGCGAGCACCACGATAGCCCGTGCCAATTGCAGCAAGTGCGGAAACATTCAGGGCCGCGTCAAGTCCGCCGTCCAGAGACGGCGGCAGATAAAGAACATCCCCCATGCCAAATGCCCCTGGCTGGCTGTCGGAAACGGGAACGGCAGGGATGAAACGAATTGTTGCGTTGCCACCGGCAACTTCTCCCCACAGCATGAGATCGGCATTTTCTTCGGCGAGCCAGCGGCGACCTTCTTCGAAAGCCGAATAAAGTTGATCAACAAGGGTTCCGGACCTGCCAAGCTGCAGGACTTTTTTACTGCGAAAGACCTCAAAGTTTTCAGAACGGCCAAGAGTGTCTGCAATCACCGTTGTGATCTGTCCGTTCGAATCCTTTGCCAGATCGGCAACCAGAACTTTGGGGGTGGCGGAAAGGCCTTCCTGCCCGGTTGGCGAAAATGACGCCCCCGATACCCGCTCAGCGCTTTTGCCCTTGCGTTTCCTGCGCTTTCGTCTGGTGCCGCCAGAGGAGAATATAAGACCGATTATGGATTGAAACATGATCTGTCGTGTGCCGGTTTATCCGTGTTGAATCCCTGCGCCATTTTCATGACGATTTTTTAAAAATCGATGCACCGGCCCTTACGCTCCCAATCGCCAAATCGGGTCGGTTCGGGTCCGGTCGGGCCGCCAAACTCTTCATCTTTTTGCGGCGGAGCGAATATTGGCCCGGGTCCTGGTGATTCGATTGGTTCAGCCGCTTTTCCTGTCGTCAGCTGCTGTCGGGAGCGATGCAGGCGTTGCCCGGGGGATGGCGCCGGTTTGTGGTCGGAACTGGTCATGTTTGTGGCCCCCTTCAGGCGAATTGCTCTCCGATTTTTATGAGCATAAGCGAAAACGCCCGGAGATCGAATACTTAAGACAAAAAACGGCGACATCTTTTGCACCAAAGGCCCCATTGTTGGTGAAGCAAAAGCCTTGCGCTGGCAACGACACTCAGGCAAGACGGGGCCATGAAGAAGACCGGACTGGATACACGCGTTGCCGCACTGGAGGTTCTGGACGCCGTTTTGCGCCAAAAGCGCGCCTTTGATGAAGTTTTCGAGTCTTCTGAACAGGTCAGGGCGCTTGATGTCCGGGAACGGGCCTACGCCCGAAACCTGATCGCCACCACTCTTCGCCGAAAAGGACAGATCGATTCCCTGATTGCCCACTGTCTGGACAAGCCGCTTGGAAAAAAGGGCAGTCGGGCAGAAATGCTGCTGCGGATCGGGGCGTGTCAGCTATTGTTTTTGCAGACCGCAGACCATGCGGCGATCTCGACTTCTGTCGACCTGGCGCAGCAACTTGGCCTGGGCCACTACAAAAAACTGATCAATGCCGTTCTGCGGCGGCTTCAGCGCGAAGGGCGTCAGTTGATTGAACAGCACGACGCCGCGAAATTGAATTCGCCCGACTGGTTATGGGAGTCGTGGGTTGTGGCCTATGGTGAAGACGTTACCCGAAAGATTGCCGATGCCCATCTTACAGAAGCCCCACTGGACATCTCGATTAAAGGCGGCGCTGACGCCAACACCCTTGAGGACTGGGCTATAAAACTGGATGGCGAGATGTTGCCCTGGGGTACGGTCCGTCGGCAAGCGGGGGGAAATGTTCGTGATTTGCCGGGGTTTGAAGAGGGGGCGTGGTGGATACAGGACGCAGCGGCCCGGTTGGCAGCAAGCTTGTTGGGAGATGTTAAGGGAAAGCGGGTTGTCGACCTTTGCGCGGCACCCGGCGGCAAAACCCTTTATCTGGCATCGCGAGGCGCTGAGGTAACGGCAGTAGACCGGTCGCCAAACCGGTTGCGGCGGGTTCACGAAAACCTGCAACGGCTGAACCTGAGCGCCGAGGTCATCGCCGCTGACGCCCTGAAGTGGCGCCCGCACGCGCTAGCGGACCTGATCTTGCTGGACGCCCCGTGTTCAGCGACCGGAACGCTTCGACGTCATCCGGATGTGGCCTGCCTGAAATCCGCTGAAGATGTCGGCAGGCTTGCTGATCTGCAATCAAGGTTGCTCGACGCGGCTACGGAAATGCTGACGCCAACGGGAACACTGCTGTTTTGTACCTGTTCCCTGCAACCTGAAGAGGGGCCCTTGCAGGCAACGGGTTTTCTCGAGCGGCATCGTGATTTCCGGCTGGATCGCATAGAGGCACCCGAGATTTTCGCGGATGAAAATGATACTGGAATGTTCCGAAGCCTGCCATCGGACATGACCGAACAGGGAGGTCGGGATGGCTTCTTTGCCGCCCGGTTTGTTCGCCGATGACGACCCGCTCCCTGACCGACAGGTTTCGCCACACCCTGTTTCGTTCCGGCATTTATAATCTGACGTTACGGGCCAGCCTGCTGGAGCCGCATGCAACATTACCGATTCTGTTTTCGGGCAACGCCGAACGCGGCCAGGCGCTCAGGGCGGGCGAATTGATCAAGACCCTGAAAGTTATGGAGCGTCCGGCGAGCGACGCGCAGCCCGATTCGACCCTGACGGATCACGTTCAACGGTTCCGGTGGCTGGCGGATCTGGAGGCCAGCGGTCTGAATACGGCGGCAACCGTGGCCCGCGAACTGACCGCTCTGTGGATTGATGAGCACGCCAGATGGAATGCGGTATCCTGGGACATTAATGTTCTGGCGGAGCGAATTGGGCACTGGCTCATTTATGTGCCGTTTCTGCTGAATGATGGCGACGAAATTTTTCGCGATGCCCTCCTTTCTTCTCTTCATCGTCAGGCCCGTCACTTAAGGCGGGCCGAGGCGATGGGCGAGTTGTTTGAGGATGGGTTTGCCAGGGCCAGAGCGGGGATTTTTTATGGATTGATGTTCAGCGGAGGAGCGGGCCAGACTGGTGACGCCCTCGCCAGACTGGCGGCGCGGATTGACGATGAAATTCTGCCGGATGGTGGCCATCGGTCACGAAGTCCGTCGCGACACATGGATGCGCTTGGCATTCTGATCGAAATTCGCACGGCGCTGTCTGGTTTCGGTCAGGGTGTGCCCGTGTGGTTGCAGACGGCGATTGACCGGATGGCACCCTTGATGCGTACATACCGCCACGGTGACGGCGGACTGTGTCTGTTCAACGGATCGTTTCCGGTGGGTCGCGACGATGTCGATCGGACGCTTTTGCTCGCCGATGCCAAAGGCCGCGCCGTCGCCAATGCATCCCATAGCGGTTTTCAGAGACTGGCGACGGGTCAAACCGTGGTTATCGTCGACACCGGCGTGCCGGATCAGGGTGGAGAAGCAGAAAGCGCAGGTACGCTTGCTTTTGAATTCAGCAATGGGCGTCATCGCATCGTTGTCAATTGCGGCACGCCGGTTATGGCATCACCGTCCCTTCGTGAGATTTGCCGGAGATCTGCCGCACACTCGACCCTGATCCTTGCCGACACAAACTCATCGGAATTGCTCGGTGCGTCTTCTATGGGAGAACGACGTGCACGCCGCACCGAAAGCACGCGCCATGAGGTCGACAAAAACATTCTGGTCGAGTCCGGACATGATGGGTATCAGTCTCAATTCGGTGCCCATCACCAGCGCGCCGTCTATTTGTCAGCAGATGGCCTGGATCTTCGTGGCGAGGATATATTGACCGGAAATCGTTTGGTTGAGGGGGCCCTGAGGTTTCATCTGCATCCGGACGTGAACGCCTCCCTGGTCGAGGATGGCGGGACTGTACTGCTGCGCACCGGCAAAACCCTGGGGTGGCGGTTTCAGGCCTCTCTGAAAAACATCACCCTTGAAGACAGCGTTTATTTTGGTGATGGTCTGCGGCGCCAGTGTCAGCAGATTGTCATCGCGTTTATGCACGATAGCGAAATGACATCGCTGAAATGGCGATTTCAAAGAGAAAAATAAGACTTTCTAAAGCTCCCAGCGGCGATAGGTCCCATCAAGGCTGATGCCCCGCCACATCCCCTTGAGGTCGGCCAGCAGGCCACCCGGTTTCAGCATTGCTGACAGGCAGGATGCATCCAGATCAAGGTATTCGGCATGAGGAACGGCACCGATGATGCCATCGTATTTCGTGTCCCCGTCAATGCCAGCGATCAGATCGATGGCATATTCCGAGCGCGCTTCGTCTTTGTTGGCAAGGATGTCATGAACGGCAACGGAGTGACCTTTTCCGCGCAACTCACTGATCAGGTCGACGACTTTTGAATTTCTGAGGTCCGGCACGTTTTCCTTGAATGTCAGTCCGAGCACGAGAATGCTTGAGGCCACCGGTGAGCCAAGTGCCTCATGAATCTGGCCTGCAACAAATTTTGCAAATCCGTCATTGATCCGCCGTCCGGCCAGAATGATTTCAGGGTCATGTCCCGCCTGACGCGCCGCATGGGCCAGATAAAACGGATCGACACCGATACAGTGACCGCCGACAAGCCCCGGCCTGAAGGAAAGAAAATTCCATTTGGTGCCAGCGGCCTCCAGAACATCATGGATCTGAATATCCATCTTGTTGAAGATCATGGCGACCTCATTGATAAAGGCGATGTTTATGTCACGCTGGGCGTTTTCAATAACCTTGGCGGCTTCGGCTGTTTTTATATTTTTTGCCCTGAACACGCCGCCCTCGGTAATCGCACCATAAATGCCTGCAAGAAGGTCCGTCACTTCGGGGAATTGTCCGGCAACGACTTTGGTGATTTTATCAACGGTATGCTTCTTGTCGCCGGGATTGATCCGCTCTGGCGAATACCCGAGGAAAAAATCCTTGCCGCAGGTCAGGCCGGATACCCTCTCAAGCTCGGGCCCGCAGATGTCTTCGGTTACGCCCGGGTAAACGGTGCTTTCAAAAACCACGACATTCCCCGCGGTCAGCGCACCGCCAACACAGGCACAGGCGGCCACAATCGCCGAAAGGTCCGGTGTATTATTCTGATCAACCGGTGTCGGGACTGTGACGATAAATAGATCGCGTCCAGCAAGATCGGAGGCGTCGTGACTGAGCAGGTATCGGGCGTCTTGCAGGGCGGCATCGTCGCATTCGCCCGTGCGGTCATGCCCGCACCTGAGCTCATCAAGTCGCTGGGTATTGACGTCGAACCCGAGCACCGAAAAATGCCGGGACAGACGAACGGCCAGCGGCAGGCCAACGTAACCAAGTCCGATAACGGCGATCTTGTGATCGTTCGATGTGCCAGATGTCATGTTGAAACCAGTTTTTACAAATTCGCCGACACTTTCCGGTTCACGGGCGACAATGTCAATTCACACCTCTGTCTGAACACAAAAAAGCCGCAATCGCGAAATAACAATCTGGTGGTAACTTGGCGCGCAACACCCTAGAAAGAGCACCGAACTGATCGCCACAAGCCAATCTGTCACGATGAACTCTAATGACTGAAGAGACTGAAACCATCTCCCCGGCCTCAAGGCTGTTTGCCGTTTTACTGGGCATTGCCGTGCCGTCGGTGGTGTACGGACGTGCGGTATTTGCGGTCATTGTCGGACTTGCGCTGATTACACTCTTTATCTGCAGGCCATGGCGCGAAATTACGCGCGATCTGATGCTCCAGTGCCAAACCCCGTTGGGGATTCTGATCCTGCTAACATATGCGGCCTGGCTGCCGAGCGTTTTCAATTCCGGGTTTCCGCTGCGCTCTTTTGAGGCGGTGACACGGACCCTGATTTTTGTCGGTGCCGCATCGGCATTCTGTTCGTGCCTCGGTAGAGATCAGCGGCTTGTCGCTATCACTCTTCGCGCCTTTGCGGTGATGGCTGCAATTAGTGCGGCGTTTGCGTTATTGTCTATCACTGTTTTGCCGGAACTGTATTGGGCGTTGAGGCTGAAGGGGTGGCTGTCACAACCCATCGGCACCGGCCTGAAAGGATTTTCTGCATTGGCAGTTCTGATCGTGCCCGCCCTGTTGCTGGTGGCCTGCCGGGCGTCGACGAAATGGAGAGCCGGTCTTTTGCTCGTGTCCATTGCCTATGTTGCGCTGGTCTGGGAATCCTATAACAGATCCGCGATCGCTGGATTCTTGGCCATTATGGTTACGCTGGTATTGGCGAGTATGGCGCGTAGGGGGTCCAGGAATAGCATTCTGCTTGCGATCGGCAGCACTACTGCATTGACGGCAGGGGTGTTCATTTGGCTGCGAATGACCCGAGGATTCATGCTGCGCCTGGCTCCGGAGGGAGACAGATTTTTCCCGGTCTGGCTTATTGACCATGAGCGCCAGACGATCTGGAGCAGCGCTTTGAAAATTGCATCTGATTCCATATGGACCGGCATCGGCGCAAATACGATAAACTTTTCGTCCGGAGCGAATGCGATCATAGCGGGGACCCGTGATTTGCATGTTATTCCTGCGCACCCTCATAACTGGGCTGTCGAAGTTATCTCTGAAGCGGGTATCTTGGGGTTTACCTTTCTTTTGACAACGATCCTGGTTTCGGGGTTTATGACCCTGCGAAATCTCCGTCGAACAGGGGGTCCGGGATTGTATTTGGCGCTCGCGGTTATGGCCGGATACTGGGGGTCGGGGCTGTTCAATTTTTCCTATTGGTCGGCGTGGTGGCAGTTGTCTTTTTTCATCTCGCTTGTTTTCTGTTATGCCTTTGCCAACAAGGCCACTGAATCCGGATAACTTATATGCTGACCTTTCAGCCGCTTCCCGATTGGCAGGATCTGTTTGCGAAAGAAAGTCTGGAACGGACAAGCCCTGAAAGCCTGTCTACGCACTGGCAAGTCGCAAACGAAAAGTGTTTCTGGTATTCGCGCGCGGCTTTTGCGCTGGCGGCAATTGAGGCGTGGTGGCGAAGGGCTATTGAGGACAGGCCAGCAACCGTCTGGCTTCCGGACTATTTTTGTAACCAGTCAACCCTGCCCGTGCGTCAGGCCGGTGCCGAGCTCGTTTTTTATCCCGTTAAGGAAGACCTTTCGCCGGACTGGTTGAGGTGCCGGGAGCTATCAACAACGCGCACGCCTGACCTGTTCGTTCTGGTTCACTACTTCGGAATTGAGGCAGATGGGGGCGGGGCAGCGCAGTTTTGTCGCGAATCGGGTGCGTTGCTTATTGAGGATGCAGCCCATGTGCTGCGGCCTCACGGGAAAATCGGACATCATGGTGATTTTATATTCTACAGCCCCCATAAAATGCTGCCGGTTCCGGATGGCGCTATCCTGTTGGTGAACGCGACGGACCGCACCCCGAATCTTGACCGGCTTGAACACCCGACCGCCTCGGCTGGATGCCGCCATACGAATTGGAAGATAAGGCGCGGCGCGCAAAAAATCTTGCCCGATTTTCTCATGCGGCGACGCAATCGGGTATTGCCAGAATTTGACACCGACCCGTCGATGCGGGATACAGGTATGGATCTGGGTCCCAGCGTGTTGTCTCTTCGAATTCTGGCCAGACAACTGCCACAAGGCGCGGAGATTGCGACATTCCGTAAAAATAATGCGTGGGCACTGCGAAATCTGATTGGCGCAGAAACTCCAGATCTGCGCCCTTACCTGGACAGCTCCAGAGAAGGGGATGCTCCCTATCGGTTCATTATAAAATGTGAGGGCCCTGGCGGGGCAAAAGCGGTTTATGACCGGCTTCGGGCCCAGGGGTTACCGGTCGAGTCCTGGCCGGATTTGCCCGATGAGGTCAAAACCGGGCCAGAGCATCACAGTATTGCGCGAAAGTTGCGTGACAGGTTGGTTTTTTTGCCTGTACACCAATCCCTGTCGGCACACGATATTTCCACCATCAAGCTTATCGACTGAGCAGGCAACGGTGTTCATTTTCTGAACAATATCAGTTGACGTTCATTTTCTGAACATGTAGACGTTCATATAATGAACGCTAACCATTATTGTGCGTGATCAAGCATTAGGGAAATCCCGGTCTTGTCAGGTGAGAACTACAGCCAAAACGAAGCGGAGCTTACCCTCGGGCTGCTAAAGGCGGTGCATGAGGATGATGCCCTGACCCAGCGCTCGGCGGCGCAGGGGCTGGGTGTCGCATTGGGACTGGTAAACACATATCTCAAGCGTTGTGCGATCAAGGGGTTCATCAAGGTCAGGCAGGTTCCCTCACGGCGCTATGCCTATTATCTGACGCCAAAAGGATTTGCTGAAAAAAGCCGGTTAACGGCCGAATTTCTCGGCCAGTCGCTAAGTCTGTTTCGTCAGGCCCAACACGATTATGGCGAAATTCTTGAGTTTTGCGTTCAGCGCAACTGGAAATCCATCATCGTTTATGGCGTTAGCGATCTGACTGAGATATTTGCGTTGTATGCTCGTGATTATCCGTTAAACATCAGGGGAATCGTTGACTCTGGTGCCAGCGACAATATGTTCGCCGGCCTGCCGGTACATAAAACTCAGGACCCTCTTGGAGAGGCCGATGTGTATATCGTTGCGAGTCTCCGTAACCCCCAGCAGATTTATGACGAGTTGATAAAAGTTATTCCGCCTGAACGGGTTTTAACGCCGCAGCTTCTGGAAATAACGCCAGTAGAGCCCTCGTCCGATCGGGGGGCAAAATGAGGCGCTGGTTTGTCGTCAACACCCAGATCCACAGTGAAGACAAGGCGGCCTTTCATTTGCGCCGTCAGGGCTTCGATACGTATCTGCCGCGATACCTGAAAAAACGAAGCCATGCCCGCAAAGTTGACTGGGTGCCAGCGCCGATGTTTCCCCGCTACCTGTTTGTCGGGTTCGATCCTGAACAGGATCAGTGGCGATCAATCCGCTCAACGGTGGGTGTTGGTCAGTTCATATGTCAGGGGGACAGGCCCGCAGCAGTACCCGTGGGCGTTGTCGAAGAAATTCAAAGCCGCGAGAACGAGCGGGGTCTGGTCACCCTCGGGCTTGGTCAGAGATTCAAGCAGGGTGATCAAATCAGGGTTACACACGGGCCGATGGCAGATCACGTCGGCATTTTTGATTGTGCCGACGATCAGCAGCGGGTGTTTGTGTTGCTTGACCTTATGGGCAGGCAGGTCAAGGTCCGCGTGTCCCAGGAAACCGTTGCCGCGTACGGCTGACGGGGATCACATTTGAGGTTTGCGGTTCAGGAGACTCGAGTCACCTGAACTGCGGTAGCGTGTCTAAAGCGCTACCAGTCCAGGCTTCTCCGAAGAGGCACCACTCCAATCACATAACGTTCGGAATTTGTGCATGAGTATGTCAAGCCGCACTGAAACGCGCAATCACACCGTCGCCCATCAGATTAACGCCCATCTTCCTGCCAACTACCAGAAATCGATTTTCGAGGAAGGGCTCCGTGTTAATGAGGTCACTCTTGCGCCAAGGGCGCTGTCAGAGCGCAGAATACTGATTGTCGGCGGTGCCGGATATATCGGTTCGGTGTTGACCGGCCATCTGTTGTCGCGCGGTTACAAGGTGCGGTGTCTGGATAACAATACCTACCACAATGACCTCTCGCTCCTGTCTTATGCAGCGAACCCGGATTTTGAGTTTTTCCGCGCGGATCTGTGTGATGAAAATGCCCTGTTTGCTGCGCTGGAAGGCGTCACGGACGCCATCCTTCTGGCCGGTCTGGTTGGCGATCCGATCACCAAAAATTTTCCGGATGCGGCACGGCGGGTAAACGATGACGGACATGATTTGATGCTTCGGTGCCTTGCCAGAGCACGGCTCAACAAGGTGATATTTGTATCGACGTGTTCAAACTATGGCCTGATCGAAGGGGACCGGCTGGCGGATGAGGAGTTCGAGCTCAATCCGCTGTCGCTTTACGCCAAGTCCAAGGTGCGGGTGGAAAAACAACTGCTTGATCCTGCCGAAAACCCGGACTACACGCCAACGGTTCTTCGGTTTGCCACTGCTTTTGGCCTGTCGCCCCGGATGCGGTTTGATCTGACGATAAGCGAATTTACCAGAGACATGTTTCTCGGCAATGACCTTCTGGTTTTTGATGCCGACACCTGGCGGCCCTATTGCCATGTTCAGGACTTCAGCGAGGTTATCCGGCGGGTTCTCGAAGCGCCGCGCGACAGTGTCGCATTTGAAGTGTTTAATGCGGGCGGCGATACCAATAATTTTACCAAACAAATGATTGTCGACGCCATTCTTGACGTATTGCCGGACGCCAGGGTTCGTTATCAGGAACACGGGTCCGACCCCAGAAATTACAGGGTCAATTTTGGCAAAATCAGGGAGCGCCTGTATTTTGATCCGGGTTTTACGGTTGCCGACGGCATTGAAGAGCTTGTGCGGTCGCTTCGCCAGGGGCTGTTTCACAAGATTGACGTGCCGGAATCCTATTACGGAAACTGGAAACCTGACATTCAAGACGCCGTAATTTGACACGACTTCCCTCTTTGATTACAGAGGCCGTTGCCAGTGTCGCGGGCGACAATGCGCCACTGCATACGCCTGAAATCAGCGGCAATGAATGGGAATACGTCAAGGACTGCCTCGATACAGAATGGGTTTCGACCGTTGGCAGTTACGTCAACCGGTTCGAGGAGGCCCTCACAGAAATTACCGGCGCAAAGTTCGCTATCGCAACATCAAGCGGAACGTCAGCCTTGCATGCCTGCCTGATCGTTGCTGGTGTCGGGCGTGAGGATGAGGTTATTGTTCCGGCATTGACGTTCGTTGCGACAGCAAATGCCGTTGCCTATCAGGGGGCTACGCCGCATTTTGTCGATTGTGAATTAACGACCCTTGGTATTGATGCGGCAAAGCTGGACCAGCATTTGTCCGATACGGCGGAACTGACCGGCGACGGTTGCCGGAACAGGAAAACGGGTCGGTCAATCCGGGCGCTGATCTGCATGCACACATTTGGTCATCCCTGTGATCTGGACGGTCTCAAGGCGCTGTGTGACAGGTGGCGGCTGGTTCTGATTGAGGATGCTGCCGAATCAATCGGCTCATACTACAAAGGCCAGCACACCGGAAATACCGGCGTGCTTTCAGCGCTCAGTTTCAACGGCAACAAAATCATCACGACCGGCGGCGGTGGGGCGGTTCTCACCAACGACGAAGACCTTGCGCGGCGCATCAAACACATCACGACGACAGCCAAAACCCCACATGCCTGGGAGTTTGTGCACGATGAAATCGGCTATAACTACCGGCTGCCGAACGTCAATGCCGCAATCGGCTGCGCGCAACTGGAAAAATTGCCTGAATGGCTGCATCAAAAAAGGGCCCTGGCCGCGAAATATCGCGATGTGATGAAAGAGCTTGCGGGGATTTCATATTTTGATGAACCCGCCGAATGCGTTTCCAACTACTGGCTTAATGTGGTCATGCTGGATGAAGACAAGATCGAGCTTCGGGATGTTATTCTAGAGGCGCTGAACGGAGCGGGTCTGATGAGTCGCCCGGCATGGACGCCGATGCATATGCTGGAGATGTTCGGGAAATGCCCGCGTGGAGACCTGTCGACGGCAGAATCCGTTTTCCGCCGGTTGATCAACATTCCGTCCAGTCCGCGATTGGCATAACATGAAGAACACGCCCCGGAAGATTTGTGTGGTGACCGGAACGCGGGCAGATTACGGGCTGCTTTCATCTCTTATGCGTGAACTGGATGACGACCCAAGCCTGTCTTTGCAGATTGTGGTCACCGGGGCTCATCTGAGCCCCAAATTCGGAAAAACCATACGCGAGGTCGAGAGCGATGGGTTTCCTATAACTGCCTGTGTGGATATCGAAATTGCAGATGACACGCAACTTTCCGTTGCCCGCTCGACAGGGCTGGGGGTGGAGAGGTTTGCAAAAGAATTTTCTACTTTGCTGCCGGACATCATAGTTATACTGGGTGATCGTTATGAGGTTTTGGCCGTAGCGACCGCGGCCCTTGTGCTTGGCATTCCACTGGCACACATCCATGGCGGAGAAATCACCGAAGGCGCAATGGATGATTCGATTCGCCACGCCGTCACCAAACTGAGCCACCTTCATTTCACAGTTGCAGAAGCCTATCGCGACAGGGTGATTCAAATGGGTGAAAATCCGCAGAACGTTTTTCTGACGGGCGCGTTATGTCTGGACAGTTTGTCGAATATGGAGCTGCTTGATTACGCCGCGCTGGAAGCCTCAACCGGTTTTGATCTTGGCGACGCTTTCTTTCTGGTTACCTACCATCCTGAAACACGAAGCGACGGAGACGATCTGGTTGCGATGGAGGCGATGTTTTCCGCGCTTTCCGACTACCCCGAACATCGTGTGCTGATCACGGGCGTAAATGCCGACCCCGGCGGAAATGCGCTAACGGCCCTGGTCGAAAAAACCCGTCAGGCTTCGCCGGGTCGAATATTTTCAGTCGTCTCGCTGGGGCAAAGGCGTTATCTGAGCGCCATGAAGCACGCAGACGCGGTTGTTGGTAATTCTTCGAGTGGAATTATTGAAGCCCCGGCGCTGGGGACGAGTACGGTTAATATAGGGGCGCGACAGGCAGGCCGTGTTCGCGCCGCCTCCGTCATCGACAGTCAGCCGACCGAGAGCGGTATTCGGGTCGCCCTGACGCAGGCGCTGAGCCCGGCGTTTAAGGAACAGGCCAAACAGAAACCTTATCCGTTTGGCAAGCCCGGCGCGGGGCGGTTTATCAAAACCGTTCTGAAAGGCGCAAACTTAAGTCATATCACGGCAAAGCGGTTCAATGATTTACCAATCCCGGAAACCGGGCGACGCGAGTGGTCCGCATGACGCATAAAAAAGTCTTTGTTATCGCTGAGGCTGGAGTCAATCATAACGGCAGTCTGGATATGGCGATGGAACTGGTGCGTGTCGCCGTTGATGCGGGTGCCGATGCTGTCAAATTTCAAACTTTCAAAGCCGAGCGCCTGGTCACTGTCGATGCACCAAAGGCGGCGTATCAGAACATTACGACGGATGTCGAAGAATCCCAACTGGAGATGCTCAGGCATCTTGAGCTGTCGGCAGATGCGCACCGTCTGTTGATGGCCGAATGTAACCGTTTTGGGATCGCTTTTTTATCGACGCCGTTCGATCTTGACAGCCTTGATTTTTTGACAAAAGACCTGAAACTGGGCGTCTTGAAGCTGTCTTCCGGAGAGCTGACCAACGGACCGCTATTGTTGCGGGCGGGAAGGAGCGGTTGTCGGATCATTCTGTCGACCGGAATGGGTACTTTGGACGAAGTCGCAGCAGCGCTTTCTGTCCTTGCCTTCGCAATGACAGGCGGCACGGAATCTGGCAAGGAAGCGTTTGAAGGTGCCTTTGTGTCGGAGGCAGGAAAGAGGGCCCTCAAAGAGAACGTCGCCTTGTTGCAGTGTACCAGTCAGTATCCGGCACCGCTGGTAGATGCCAATTTGAATGCCATTCGCACCATGAGTGATGCCTTTGGGCTTGATGTAGGGCTGTCGGACCATACAGTAGGCCATGTTGCTGCAATTGCTGCGGTGGCGATGGGGGCGAGTATTATTGAGAAGCACTTCACTCTTGACCAGAGTCTGCCCGGCCCGGATCACCTGGCCTCAATGGAGCCCCGAGAACTCGCAGAAATGATCGTAAATGTTCGGGCTGCCGAATCGGCCCTCGGAGACGGTATAAAGCGTCCTCAACTGTCGGAAGACAACACCCGCACCATCGCCCGCAAAAGCCTTGTGGCATCGAAGCCAATCCGGGCTGGAGAGGTGTTTACGGAAGAGAATTTATGCGCAAAACGGCCCGGCGACGGTATTTCGCCAATGGAATTTTGGGCAATACAAAAACAAACCGCCACGCGCGATTATCGCGCTGACGAAAAGATCGAGAAAGTATAGGGGCGGGTATTTTATGCCTGATACTAAATACATACTGGGCCTCAATCATGGCGAAATTAATTCCTCTGCCGCGCTTGCCAAGGGTGGCAGAGTGATTGCGGGGTGTCTTGAAGAACGGTTTAATCGAGAAAACAAGACTAGGCGGTTTCCGCGCCAATCTGTGGACTTCTGTCTGAAGCACGCGGGCATTGAGCTGAGTGATTGCACGGCAATCGCCCAAGCATGGAACCCAGGAGCGGGCTGGCACAAGTTCAATCCGCTGATTTCAGGCCAGCGCGCCCGAAGAGAGGATTATTTTTACTCCGTTCCGGACAATCTGTTTCAGATAAATGACCGGCCTGATTCAGACTGGGTGCGCATGGACTTTGGTGGCAACGAGACCCTGCCGCCGGTCTATTATATAAAGCATCACAGAACACACGCGGCCAACGCCTTTTTCCTGTCGCCGTTCGAAGAGGCGGCAATCCTGACCTGTGATTGGCGGGGCGAATACGAATGTACGACTTGGGGGGTTGGTCGTGACACAGACATCGAAATTCTACAGGTCCAGCAGGTGCCAAGCTCACTTGGTATGTACTACGGCACGTTTACAGAGCTGCTTGGTTACCGGGCCGATAACGATGAATGGAAAGTGATGGCGCTGTCCGCATATGATGTTGACAGTGCGGATTACGAAGACGCCATTCGCAGCACCTTGACCTTTAATGACGATGGGACTCTGGAGCTCGATCAATCGTTTTATACCGGTGCCCTGGTTGATCAGCCAAAACTGTATTCGCCCAAGTTTGCCGCTCTTTTTGGTGGACGGGAAGGCCAATCGGGTGAAGAGGCGGGAGAGTGGCATCATAAGGTTGCTAGCGCCATGCAGGTGGTTGCCGAGGAAGTTGCCGTTCATTTCCTCAATCACCTCCACAAGCTGACAAATTGTGATGCCGTCACCCTAAGTGGCGGGTTTTTCATGAATTCAGTTTTCAACGGCAAGCTGCTCAGCAAAACACCTTTCAAGAAAATGTTTATCCCCTATGCGCCTGGCGACAACGGCAACAGTATCGGGGCGGCGCTTTATGTGTCGCACTGCTTGATGGGCTCGCCGCGAGAGCTTGGATACAGTCCAAGTGAAATTGGCCCGGAATATAGCGACGATGAAATTGAAGAGGCGCTTCGCCGTCGTAATATTTCTTTCAACAAGGTAGTAAACGCACCTGTCGCAGTTGCCGAGTTGCTGAGCGCGGGCGAGATTGTTGCGGTGTTTAATGGTCAGATCGAATTTGGTGAGCGGGCGCTTGGCAATCGGTCCATTCTCGCCGACCCACGACCTCTTGACGTCAAGGACCGCATCAATGCAACAGTCAAATACCGGGAATCCTATCGACCTTTCGCACCAGCGACGTTATTTGAAAAGGCACCAGATTTTTTTGAGGTCGCGCCGGGGTATGAATCACCGTACATGGAGACCGTGGTCCCCGTGAAAGAGGCCTGCCAGCAGGATCTGGCAGCTATTACGCATGTTGACGGTTCTGGTCGCATTCAAACCGTTAAGTCCGACAGCAATCCCTTCTTTTATTCAGTTATCAGTGAGTTTGAGAAACGGACCGGCTATCCTGTTGTTCTCAACACCTCCTTCAACATCAACGGCGAACCGATCGTTCTGACGCCGGATGATGCATTGTCGACTTTTTATAATAGTGGCCTCAAGCACTTGATGCTGGGTTCATACCTGGTTCAAAAGACCTGATTTTGATGGTACGAACCCTGCTAAGTTTCTTCTTTAATAGGTGTCTCCGGCTAGAGACCTCATCGTTCATTATCGAGATTTTGTGAATGCCTGATTGGAAAAAATCCGTAGTCTCTCGCAATGCCACTGTTGGTGATGCCATAAAGACGATTGATGAGGGGGGCTTCGAGATATGTCTTGTTGTGGATGACGAGGACGGGCTGCTCGGAACAATTACAGACGGTGATGTCAGGCGCGGCCTGCTGAGCGGAGTAGGATTTGACAACTTAGCAAGTGGGATTATGAGTGGTCGACCGGTAGTGGCATCGCCGAAATTCGACTCGACGGCTTTGCTGGAGAAAATGAATGCTATGTTGTTGCGCCAGATTCCCCTGCTTAATGACGAGGGGCGCGTTGTTGGACTTGTTCACCTGCGGGATTTGGCTCCGCCTTTAACGGTTCGAAACAATCTGGTCGTGTTGATGGCGGGCGGTCTTGGCTCGCGCCTTCACCCCCTGACCGAAGATACGCCGAAACCACTGTTGCCAGTTGGCAACAAGCCGTTGCTTGAGACGATCCTGGAAACATTCGTTCAACAAAATTTTCATAATTTTTACATATCGGTCAAATACAAGGCTGAAATGATCAAGCAATATTTTGGCGATGGCGGAGCCTGGGGAGCTGGAATCCAGTATCTGGAAGAAGATAGTCAGCTCGGCACGGCAGGAGCCTTGCAGCTTATTCAGGAACGACCGCAAAGCCCGATAATTGTCATGAATGGTGATGTTCTGACTCGTGTTAACTTTCAGCACCTCATTGCATTCCATGAGGAGCATAATGCGCGGGCAACCATGTGTGTGCGGGAATATGATTTTCAGGTCCCTTTCGGGGTTGTTGGAGTTGAAGGCCAGACAATCACTCACATTGATGAGAAACCGATCCACAGATTTTTTGTCAATGCAGGCGTTTATGTTCTTGATCCCGAAATGATTGATTTGGTGCCGGAAGACAGGCGATTCGATATGCCAGCCTTATTCGAGGCGATCATTGCTGGCGGTCATCAAACAGCGGCGTTTCCTATTCATGAATACTGGATGGATGTCGGACACATTGACGATCTGCAGCAGGCCAAGACCGAATACAACACCATATTCCCTTCATGAGAGCGCTTGTTGTCGGATACGGTTCAATTGGTCAGCGCCATGCCCGGCTGCTAGAGGAGCTAGGGCATTCGATTGCCCTTGTCTCCAGGCGGGGCGTGAGTTTTTCTAACAAATGGGACTCCCTGTCGTTGGCCCTTGGTGAATGGGCTCCGGACTATGTTGTCATTGCAAGCCGGACAAACGAGCATTTTGACGATCTGTCGACCCTTGCAAACTCGGGGTATTCGGGAGTTGTGCTAATTGAAAAACCCCTGTTCCATCAGGCAATATCGCTACCGGCGCACTCTTTTTCCCGGGCGTATGTTGCGTTTAATCTCAGGTTTCACCCGGTAACCCAAGCCTTGCGGCGCGCCGTTGCCGACAAGAATAAAATCGCAGCACACGCCTATGTTGGACAATATCTGCCTGACTGGCGTCCCCAACAGGATTATCGACTGGGGTATTCAGCAATAAAAAAGCAGGGCGGGGGCGTTTTGCGCGATCTCTGTCATGAACTCGACTATATGAACTGGATACTTGGGGGGTGGATTGAGCTCACAGCATTGGGCGGACACCACAGTCATCTGGAAATTGACAGCGACGATGTGTTTTCAGTTATGTTTCGGGCGAAAGACTGTCCAGTTGCCACCGTCAACATGAACTACCTGGATGATCATCTGCGTCGTGAGGTCGCAATTATAACAGATGAGGGAACGGTGAAGGCTGATTTTGTTGCCGGGACCGTGACCTGCGGAGAAGAAACACAGCACTTTTCCATAGAGCGCGATACCACCTATCGGGTTCAGCACGAAGCTGCTTTGAGGGGTGACGAATCCATACTCTGCTCGCTCGAAGATGGGGCGCAGGTGCTTCGAATGATTGATGCCGCAGAACAAGCCTCTGAACAAAACTGCTGGGTCAGTCACTGATCGGTGCCTCTCATTTGCTCTTAACGAAAGAAAATCAATGAAGAATAGCGATCTCTCGGGTCTGTTCGATCTAACTGGAAAAAATGCGATCATTACTGGAGGTGCCGGGATTATCGGATCTCGCTTATGTCATGGATTGTCGGCATTTGGTGCCAACGTCGCTGTTGTCGATGTTAATCTGGAAGCGGCGGAAGCGCTTGCCGACGAGATTAGACTGGAACACGGAACTGGGGCGGTCGCTATCGGTTGTGACGTCTCTTCGCAGGACTCCGTCAATGACATGGTTGGAACCGTCTGTTCCGAGCTGGGTGATATCCATTTCCTGCACAATAATGCGGCGGCTAAATCAAAAGACCTTGCCGGATTTTTTACGGCATTTGAGGATTTTAGCTTCGATGTGTGGCGCGAAATCATGGATGTAAACCTTGACGGTGTGTTTTTGGTAGCCCAAGCCGTCGGCAAGCGAATGGTCAAACAGGGGTTGGGGGGCAGCATTCTGCAAACAGCCTCTACATATGGCATTTCCGGCCCGGATTTCAGGATATACGAAGGGTCAGAATATCTGGGATATCAGATTACAACGCCGCCGGTTTATTCTGCGTCGAAGGCGGGCGTAGTCGGCCTGACCAAGTATCTGGCGACCTACTGGGCAGAAAAGAATATCCGGGTCAATACTTTGGTGCCGGGTGGAGTCGAGAGTGGTCAAAACGAAACGTTCCAAAAAATGTATGGTTCGCGAACCCCTCTGGGGCGCATGGCGAACCGGGATGAAATGGTCGGCGCTGTCGTCTATGCCGCGTCCGATGCGTCGACATACATGACCGGTCAGATGCTCGTCGTCGATGGCGGTTGGACAGCGTGGTAACAGCCATGTCGGACAAAAAATCATTGCGCCGGATTGCGACAATATGTGCCCGGGGCGGTAGCAAGGGTTTGCCGGGTAAGAACCTTCGCCCGATTCTCGGAAAATCACTGATTGCCCACGCCATAGACCAGGCGCACAAGGCCGGTATTTTTGATGCCGTGGTGGTCAGCAGTGATGACGATGATATTTTGGCGGAGGGTGATCGTTGCGGAGCGGATTTGGTCGTCAGGCGTCCGGACAATATGGCAACAGACTCTGCGTCCAAATTACCTCCGATCATGCACGGCGTTGAAGAGGCTGAGACGGCAACAGGATCAAAGTTTGATATTATTGTCGATCTGGATGTCACCTCGCCGTTACGAAGTGTGGAAGATATTTGCGGCAGCGTTGCCCTGTTCGAAGAGCGGCGCGTCACCAATGTCATTACTGGCGCGCCGGCGCGCAAAATCCCATATTTCAATCTGGTTGAATTGAATGCAGACGGATATGTTGCGCTATCCAAGCCAACAAACCCCAGAATAGAGCGACGTCAGGATTGCCCGCCGTGTTTCGATATGAATGCGGCCGTTTATGTCTGGGACAGAGATATTTTTATGTCTGATCCCGGCGTATTTTATCCGGATACATTGCTTTATGAAATGCCCGAAACCAGATCACATGACATTGATTCAATGCTGGATTTTGAGTTCGTTGAACTGATCATGACCAAACAAGCCGGGTCGACCTGATCTGGCAGAAACTGCCCCTCGTTTGAAATACAGGAGATTTTTTTATGGCTGATTTAATCAAAGGCAACTTCAAGCCCCAGAACCCTATAGAAGAGGGAAAGGTGAACGAAGAAGACGAACTGGAAGAGCGTTTCGAGAAAGAGGTGCTGAAGCACCTAGGAGGATCCGTTGCCTTCGTTGCGAAAAAGCGTGTCAACTGGGAAAGCAAAGACGAATCCTGATGAGGCTGCCCGTCCTCACGATAAAGGCCTGCGGATGAGTGTTGACGATCAGGAAGGTGGTGCCCTTGCGCGTCAGTTGCTACCGCATATGGAGAAAATGACCAATGATCGTTTCGGCGAACTTTGGCGGGCCAATGCGGAGGCAAACTTCAAGCACCTCGAAAATGTCGGCCAGTCAATTACGGCGTTGAGAAACGCCAGCATTGGTAATGGTGACAGCGCCGTCGTCATTGCTGCAGGGCCGTCTGTAAAACGCAAGAACCCGGCGCAGATTATCAAAGAGAGCGGCTATGACGGGACGCTGATTGCAACCGAATCGGCGATGTCCTACTGCCTGAGAAATGGTGTGGTGCCGGATCTGGTGGTTACGCTTGACCCTCATGTGGAGCGCGTGGTCCGCTGGTTCGGCGATCCGACCCTGACTGAAGAAAGGTTGTCGAAGGACGACTATTTTGCACGTCAGGATCAAGACGATGCGTTTGCCAATGAAATGCAGGCAAACAAGGAAATTCTTGCGATGCTCGACAAGCATGGCAAAAAAATCAAGATTGCCCTGTCTCTGTCATCATCCCAACCGGTTGTGCAACGCGCTATCGATTCGGGTATGGACATCTATTGGTGGCTGCCCATGCTGGACGACCCGGACAGGTCCGGCAGTATTACGGCTGAGCTGCAAAAAAAGACGGGCCTGCCCTCAATCAACGCAGGTGGCAATGTCGGCACTGCTTGCTGGATGGTCGCAGACGCGGTTTTGGGCAAGCAACACATTGCCCTGACTGGCGTGGATTTTTCCTATTATGATGGCACGCCCTATCTCAACACCCAGTACTATCATGAAATGGTTAATCTGGTTGGCGTAGAGAACCTGGATTCACTTTTTATCAGAATTCACAACCCTCACCTAAATGCTTGGCATTTCACCGACCCCGCTTATATGTGGTACAGGGAAAGTTTTCTCGATCTCGTCAAGGATGCAGAGGGCACAACGTACAACTGCACCGAAGGCGGCATTCTTTTTGGTGAGGGTATAAGCTTCATTCCACTTCTTGAGTATTTGAGCAGGTTCGAAAGTCATCATGGCTAAAGTATTAATGATCAATCCGGTGGTCCGTGAAGAGGGCCGACCGCAGCACGTGCCTTATGGCATCGCTCTTCTAGCATCTATCGCGATGGAGAGCGGGCACCTCGTTCAGGTATATGATGCGAATGCATGGAGAAAATCAGACGATGTCCTTCGTCAGGTCCTTGCCGCTGACGACTGGGACGCGATTGCTCTTGGCGGCATCACCACGGCGTACGGGTCGATCAAGTCAATCGTCCGGATTGCCCGCGAAGTTTGTCCGGACAGTCACATTATTCTGGGTGGTGGCGTTCTGACTTCGCTGCCGAGAGAGCTTATGAGCTGGTTGCCCGAAGTTGATGTGGGGTCCATTGGCGAGGCGTTTGTGACGTTTCCTGAAATGCTATCGATGATTGACTCAGGAAATGTGGACTGGGGAAAGATTTCCGGAACGGTCTCTCGAAACCAAACGGGCGGGCTGGTTTTTGGGCCGCCTCGTGATTTGATTGATGATCTGGATTCCCTCCCCTATCCGGCATGGGACCTGTTCCCGCTGGAAGAAATCTATTTTCCAAACAGCGCATCCCTGTTTTCTGAAGAGGGTATGCTGGCGAACCGCCGCCTGGACATTAATGCCTCCTACGGCTGCTCGATGATCTGTCGGTACTGTTTTCATCTGGGGATTTCTGGCGATATGCGCTACGTCAAGGACGACGATGGCAAGGTCGTCGACGTCGCCTTTGATGAGCCCGGGAACTATACCCGTACTATTCGTTATCACAGTCCGGAATATATCGTCCGCATGGCACGGCATGCCTATGATAAATACAATATTGATTTTGTCGGGTTTCTGGACGAAAACCTGATGACCATGGACAGGTATTCCAGAGGGACCTGGCTCAGGGAAATTTGTCGCCTGTGGCATGAAAACGGACTGGCACCGAAAAAGCAAAAAGATGGCAGCTGGACCGGTATCCACTGGAGCGGTACCAGCCATGCAACACTTTGCAATCCGGAAATTCTTAAAATCATGCGCGATGCCGGGTGCTCTCATCTGGTTTACGGATATGAATCCTTCGCTCCGCATGTGTTGAAGACCATTGGCAAGGGTGCCACATCAAAAAACAATGTGCGCAGTTTTTTCTGGACCCTTGAAGCAGGCATTCGCCCAATTCCCAATCTGATCATCGGTTTCCCCAATGAAGATTTTGAATCCATTCGGGCAAACATGGCCGCGTGGGAAGACTTGGGTATCGTCGTGAAGCCGCACTTTGCGACGCCCTATCCGGGTTCGGAATGGTTTACCATCAACAAGAAAGCAATTCGCGAACAGTATGACGGAGACTTGGAAAGGTTTCTGCTTGAAGTTGGGGACGCAAGCACGATTTCGGCCATTATATGTCGAAACTTCAATGCTGTTGAGCTGGTTGGTCTGCGCGACATGATGGTCCGGCGAGACGGCAAGCGAATTGATGAGTACGAGCAGATTTGGCGACGAAATCACAATATTGCGGATGACGAACCGTCAACGCTGGTTGTTCCGACAAAGAGGTTGGCAAAGGCTGGCTAGTTGGCATTTTGCTAGTGTTTGGCAAATGTCTGAACCCCCAATCTTTATGAGTAAATAATCGCCATTCAAGAGCGCTTTGTTTGCGTGAATACGGTGACGGATGATTTCCTGCTGGCAGGTGCTTTATTGCAAGCTTGTTGCTTGCAAATACCCAAATTCAGATTTTGAGATAAATTGCTAGGTTGCTCAATCGGAGGCGAGCCCATGATTA
>JAJFIJ010000366.1 GCA_021775105.1 Rhodospirillales bacterium
TTCCTGATCTGGAGCTTTCACATCCAGTATGAACAGCCCGCCTCATTTTATCTGAAAGCCCCGACGGTGATGTATGTGTTTATCTTCATCGCCCTTCGGGCTCTCAGGTTCGAGCCCCGCTATATCCTGCTGACCGGGTTGACGGCGATTGCGGGTTGGGTTGGCATGGTTCTCTATGTCGTCCTGTCGGATCCCGCCAATACCATGATCACCCGTAACTATGTTGACTACCTGACCTCAAACGCGGTCCTGATCGGCGCCGAAATTGACAAAATCCTCTCGATGGCCGTCGTCACCGGGGTGTTGACCGTTGCCGCCGTTCGCGCGCAACGCACACTTAACATGTCCATTCTGGATCATACCGCAGCTGAAGACCTGTCGCGGTTCGTATCGCGTGAAGTGGCGGACAGGATTACCTCGGCCGATCAGGCGATCGAGCCGGGCGACGGTGAATCACGGGTCGGCTCTATCATATTTGCCGACATCGAAGGTTTCTCGACGGTTTCTGAAAAACTGTCGCCGCAGGAACTGGCAACCGTGCTGAATGAATACTTTGAAGCCATGAGCGAAGTAATTGATCGTTACGGCGGCGTCATCACCCAGTTTCAGGGTGACATGATGCTGATCACGTTCAATGCCGTCACCTCGGACCCCAACCACGCGGAAAGTGCCATGCGCACGGCGCTCGGCATTCAGGAAGTTGCCCGTTCGCAGATGTACTGCCACGGGGCGACACTGCCGACCCGTTGCGGCGTCAATACAGGCGATATCGTGATTGGCGCCATCGGCTCAAAGGAACGCTTGAGCTTCACCGTCCACGGTGATCAGGTCAATGTTGCAGCCCGGCTTGAGCCGCTGAACAAACAATACGGAACCTATATTCTGGTCGGTGAAAATACGGTCAATGCCTGCGATACCGATATTGATTTCGAGCAGGTTGGCGAGGTGACGGTTCGCGGTCGTGAAACGCCGACAAAAATCTATACGGTGGCTTCCGAACGCGCCCTGATCAGAACATCCACCGCTTCGGCGAATCCGGCACCACCTTCACCTGTCGTCAAATAGGCCGGTTTGTCGTCCAGCCGGTCGGCAAAATTCATCAGGTTGGCGACACCGATGGCATTCGGGAAAAACCTGAACATCGGCTGGTCATTGGGGGAATCGCCGACAAATACAAATCGTTCCGACGCGTCGTCAATATTGATCGAAAAGCACTCTTTCATCAGGGTCCGGGTCATCGTCAATTTGTCGTAATTACCGACCCAGCCGTTAACATGGATGGAACTGACTTTAGCCGTCAGGCCTTCCGCCGTCATGATATCGACGATCCTGTCGATGGCATCCATTGGTAGCGGCTCAACGTCTTCACAGAAATCAATGGCGATATCGGCGATGCGATAGGGCTGGTCGGAAGCCAGTGCGCAACCCGGCACTTCTACCAGAATACGTTCGGCAATTTTCTTCATCTTGCGGCGATTATCTTCCGCTTGCTCTTCTGTCGCTTCGAAGCGGCTGATAAATTTGCGCCGGGATTTATCGTAACGAAAATAAAAAGCGCCGTTTTCGCCGACCACGCCATCGACTGGCCACATCCGGGCAATATGGTCACACCATCCGGCGGGACGCCCGGTGATCGGGATCATCAATAGTCCCATCTCCTGAATGCGTGCCATTGCCGCATAGGCTTCCGGCGTCAAATACCCATCCGTGGTGATTGTATCGTCGATATCGGCAAACACGCCAATAAGGTTTGCCGCCACATCATGGGGAAGATCGGTGATCGGCTGCATCACATCTAACCCCGAAGGACACCACCGGTCAGTTTGCCGACGTTGGCGACAATACTTGCTCCAACGGTTTCGATTTCCGTGTCCGTCAATGTCGCTTCGGTCGGTTGCAGGATGACGTTGATGGCAATGGATTTTTTGTCTTCACCCAGATTGCCCCCGGCAAACACATCAAAGATCTTGACCTCGGTGATCAGCTTCTTGTCAGCACCGAGCGCCGCCCGTGAGACCTGGGCCGCTTCAACACCGGTATCGACAACAAAGGCAAAATCGCGCTCTACCCGTTGAAATGGTGACAGCTTGAGCACAGGCCGGGTGGTTGAATTTTTCGCCTTCGGTTGGGGCAACCCATCGATATAAACCTCGAACGCCGCGACCGGACCTTTCAGTCCGATCTTGCGCAGGATTCCGGGGTGGACTTCGCCAAAACAGGCAAGCGTGTTCTTCGGTCCAAGTTTCAGGGAGCCCGACCGGCCCGGATGATACCAGGCGGGCGCATCAGTGAAGACCTGAAGGTTGCCAACCGGCGCGCCCAGATCGGCAAGCACCGCCAGGGCATCGGCTTTGGCATCAAATGCATCGACAGCACGCGGGCCTTCCGCCCAGTTGCGGTCACCGATTTTGCGAACGTGGATACCGGTTGCGGCGAAAATTTCGTCGTCGGGATTATCGCCGGAAAACTCGGGGCCAACTTCAAAAAGGGCAATGCTGTCGATCCCAGAATCCGTGTTGCGCTTTGCCGCATTCAGCAGGTTCGGCAAGATCGACGGGCGCATGACATCAAGATCGGTACTGATCGGGTTGACCAGCGCAACAGTATCCGCCGCCCCGCCAAACAGTTTGGCATCGGCTCTGGACAGGAATGAATAAGTCACCGCTTCAGTCATGCCACGCCCGGCCAGCACCCGGCGCGCCTGCGAATGACGGCGCTGGTTGGTCAGTAGCGCGGGTTCCGGAAGCGCGCCACCGGGATGAACGGGGACGACCGGAATTTTGTCGTAGCCATAAATACGAACCACTTCTTCAACCAGACAGGCTTCGCCGACGATATCGCTTCGCCACGACGGGATCGATACGTTCAAAGACCCGTTATCACCGGAAACGCCAAACCCGAGGACCAGCAGGATGCGCTCGATTTCATTAAGCGGCACATCAACTCCGCCCAGTTCCCTGACCCTTTCCGGGCGAAGGGCGAGATCACGCTGCCAATCGGGTTCGCCACCGGCAACGACCAGTTCTGACGGCTCGCCACCGCAGAGATCAAGGATCAGGCGGGTTGCGATTTCAGCGCCATTGACCAGAAATGCCGGATCAACGCCGCGTTCAAACCGGAAGCGCGCATCGGACAGGATTTGCAGTTTACGTCCGGTCATCGCCGTGCGGATCGGGTCGAAATAGGCGCATTCAAGGAACACGTCCGTGGTTATTTCCGTGCAACCGGACTCTTCACCACCGATGATCCCGCCGAGGGCTTCGGCGCGGGAGTCGTCGGCAATCACGCACATCGTTTCGTCGGCTTCGTATTCCTTGCCGTTAAGCGCCAGCAGTTTCTCGCCGGGGCGGGCCATACGGGCATGAATGTTGCCGTCGACTTTGGCAACATCAAACACATGCAGCGGACGACAGAGATCCATGGTCAGCAGGTTGGTAATATCGACCAGCGCCGAGATCGGCCGCAACCCGACGGCAAACAATTTATCTTTAAGCCATGCGGGACTTTCGCCGTTCTGCACACCACGAATGTAGCGTCCGACAAACATCGAACAGACGTTTCGGTTTTCATCATCGAAATCAAGAGTCACATCAATCGGGCTTTTGAAGGTTCCCGGCACCGGGCCATTGGTCAGCGGTTTCAGGCTGCCGATACCGGAAGCCGCCAGATCACGGGCAATACCCCGCACGCCAAGACAGTCTCCGCGGTTAGGGGTAATGGCGATCTCGATAATCGGATCGTTCAGGCCCATGATCGCGACAGCCGCCGCGCCGACCGGCGCATCCGGGTCAAGATCAACGATTCCGTCGTGCTCGTCGGACAAACCCATTTCGCGCTCGGACAGCAGCATACCGTTCGAGGTGACGCCGCGTATATCGGTTGGCTTGAGGGTAATGCCGGTACCCGGAATGTAGGACCCGGAGGGCGCAAACACGCCTTTCATACCGGTCCGTGCATTGGGTGCGCCGCAAACCAGTTCAACCGTTTCCGTACCGGTATCAACCGTGCAGACCCGCAGGCGGTCTGCGTTGGGATGCTGCCTGGCTTCAACCACGTGGCCAACAACGAATGTCTCAAGGCCGGAATCGCGCCGCGTCACTTTCTCGACTTCCAGGCCGACCATCGTCAACCGGTCAGTGATCTGATCCAGCGTCGCAGCGGTTTCAAGATGTTCCTTGAGCCAGCTTAAAGTGAATTTCATCGGTTCAGCCCTCCGACCAGACTGGGAACATCGAGCGCACTGAACCCGTAATGACGGAGCCAGCGCAGGTCCGATTCATAGAATGTGCGCAAATCCGGAATGCCGTACTTGAGCATCGCCAGGCGCTCGATCCCCATACCAAAGGCAAACCCCTGATATTTTGTTGAATCGATGTTGCAGTTCTCAAGAACCTTCGGGTTGACCATGCCGCAGCCGAGAATTTCCATCCAGTCATCACCGCGACCAATACGGAACCCGTCGCCATCGCGGATACAGCCGATATCGACCTCCGCCGATGGTTCGGTAAACGGAAAGTAGCTTGGCCGGAAGCGGACGGGCAAATCTTCAACACCGAAAAAGGCCCGGCAGAATTCGATCAGGCAGCCCTTCAGGTGGCCCATGTGGGTATCTTCGTCAATCCACAGACCTTCGACCTGATGAAACATCGGCGAATGGGTGGCGTCGTAATCACAACGATAGGTGCGGCCCGGAACGATAATCCGGATCGGCGGTTCGCTGTTCATCATCGTGCGTATCTGCACCGGTGAGGTATGGGTGCGCAAAACCTTGCGCTCTTCCACCGAGCCCGGCAGATAGAAGGTATCGTGTTCCTGACGGGCCGGGTGATCGGGCGGAATATTGAGGGCCGTGAAATTGTGCCAGTCATCTTCGATGTTCGGGCCTTCCCGCACGGTCATGCCCATGCCACCGAGGATGGCAACGACTTCGTCAATGGTCTGGCTGATCGGGTGGATCGATCCTTCACTTTCCGGACGAATCGACAGCGAGACATCGATCTTTTCGTCCATCAGACGGGCATCAAGCTCGGCATCCTCGAGCGCGCTTTTGCGGGTCTCGATGGCGAGCGCAATTTCATCTTTAAGAACGTTCAGCGCCTGACCGGTGGTTTTACGCTGTTCGGGATCCATACCGCCGAGCGATTTCATCATCGCCGTGATGCGGCCTTTTTTACCAAGCGCCGACACGCGAATGTCTTCAAGCGCGGCCAGGTCATCTGCCGCGCCAACAGCGTCATTCAGTTCCGAGCGTAAACTTTCCAGATTTTCCATCAGTCCCTGCCAACCTTATTAACCGGACCCCGGTCATATCGCGTAAATGCAAACGGGAGCCCCCACTCAGGCGGGCTCCCGTTTCCGAAACAAAATTCTTAAGCGGTGAAGGGCTTAAGCGGATTTGGTGAGAGCGGCCTGTGCCTGATCTACCAACGCTTTAAACGCTTCCGGTTCGCGAACAGCGATGTCAGCCAGCACCTTGCGATCAATTTCGATGCCTGCCTGACCAAG
>JAJFIJ010000367.1 GCA_021775105.1 Rhodospirillales bacterium
GCTACACGCAAGCACAAATCTCATCCGCTCATCCATAATACAGGTCTCTTTCCAACTCATGTCAGCACCTCCGCAGACATCTTGACGACCTGTTACCTATGTTGTCGGGCTAATCTGTTACCTATGTACTCAGGTTGGACCGGTCCCAGAACAGCCCTCATCGAGGGGGAGGAGAAAAATTGAGGAGAGGCGAATAACATCAAATCCGGTGGCGTTCCGAGTTTATAAAACTTTATGGGGATTTATGGGCATTTGACGGGGAAAATGGGTGGTGAAATCCCCATAAATGCACACCAATCCCCGTCGATGCCCATTGCTGGCGGGGTCGTTTTTTGGCGGTTTCCGGTTCTATGGAACTTTATCGGATAACATGGTTGAGCGTCTGTTTGCCTTCATGGAACACATGGTCACCAATCTGGCCAACGAAGAGATTGTCACGGTTGCCCATAACGCCAAGGAAGCCATGGGCCACGCGGCGGCGGAAGCCTCCAGCCATCAGTCTTCGGGCGGCATGCTGGCAACGCTGAAAATGCTGAGCAACCCGGAATCGCAACTGGCTTTGCAGTTCATGCTGTCGTTCGCCTGTGAAATGCGAAACCTCAGCGTTGATGAGAAATGAAAATGTGTTGCATTTCTTATTGACGCAAATACATCGTCGCAGATGAGTTCATCTGCTCGGGATTTGATTTAGCCCCAAAGGCCGGATTCCGGTGGGTGGACGTTACCGCCGTCGAACCGGAGGCCGCCGTCGCGGTCGTGTTTGAGCAGCAGCGGGCCGTCGAGATCGACGAACGCGGCATAGCTGCCGAGCAGGACCGCCGGTGCCATGGCCAGCGACGTTCCGACCATACAGCCGATCATGATGCCGAACCCGGTATCGGTTGCCATCGCTGCCAGTTTCAGGGCTTCGGTCAGGCCACCGGTTTTGTCGAGCTTGATGTTGACCATCTGATACTTGCCAGCGAGCCCGGCCAGGTCGGCAGACGTATGACAAGCCTCATCGGCACAGACGGGGACCGGCGATTTGTAGCCAGCGAGACCATCGTCTGATCCGGCCGGGATCGGTTGCTCGATCATCTCGACGCCAAGGTCTGCCAGTTTCGGTGCGAAGTCTTTCAGCTGCTCCAGTGTCCAGCCTTCGTTGGGATCGATGATCAGACGCGACGCGGGCGCGTGATCGCGGATCGCCTGCATGCGTCCCATCACCAGCGCGCCATCAAGTTTGACCTTCAACAGGGGTGCCGCTTTCAGACGATCTGCCGATTGCGCCATCTCATCAACAGTGCCGATGCCGATGGTTTCCGCGGTGACATAGGGCGTCGGGGCCTCAATGCCGGCAACCTGCCAGGCCCGCTTGCCGCGCTGTTTGGCATCGAGATCCCAAAGCGCGTTGTCCAGCGCATTGCGGGCAGCCCCGGCATGCAATGCGTCCTGAAGGGCGTCGCGGTTCATACCGTTGGCGATGTCCGAGTTGAGCTTTTCGATATCGGCAGCGACCCCGTCGACGGTTTCATCATAACGCGGATACGGCACGCATTCGCCCCAACCGGAGATCGCCCCGTCAGTGATCCTGGCGACCACAACATCGGCCTTTGTTTTGACGCCACGTGAAATGGCGAACGGCCGGGCCAGCGGCCAGGATTCGATAGTGACCTCAAGAGAACGCATGACCCTCTATCCCTTTTCAGCCGAGCTGATCGACAATCGCCGCAACACCGGTGCGAACGGGATCGACGCAGGGCAGGCCATATTTGTCTGCCGTTTCCGCCAGCAGGGTCAGTGCTGCCGCCTCGTCAAGGTGCTTGGTATTGATCGCGATGCCGACGAACCGGGCGTTCGGGTTGGTCAGTTTGGCGGCGTGAAGATTGGCGTCCATGCAGTCACCGATATCGGGCAAGGCAAAATCCGGCAGGCCGCGCATATGCGGGCGGGTCGGTTCATGACAGAGCACCAGTGCATCGGCTTGCGAGCCATGTATCAGCCCCATCGTCACGCCTGCGTAAGACGCATGGAACAGCGACCCCTGCCCTTCAATGATATCCCAGTGATCAGGATCATTGGCCGGAGCGATGCTTTCCGTGGCACCCGAAATGAAGTCGGCAACAACAGCATCAACCGACACACCCTGACCGGCTATGAAGATACCGGTCTGTCCGGTGGCGCGGAAGCTGACCTTCATCCCGCGCTCTTTCATTTCATTGGTGATCGCCAGTGCCGTATACATTTTGCCGACTGAACAATCGGTACCGACTGGCAGCAATCGCTTGCCTGATCGTTTGCTGCCAACGGCAATCGGGAACGTTTCCGTCGGATGGCGAACGTCATAGAGCGCACGACCACACCGTTCCGCCGCTTCGGCGATGGCGGGCGTATCCCCCAATCGGTTGTGCAATCCGCTGGCGATATCATAGCCCATCTCAATGGCCTCAACGATGGTCCGCTCCCAGGCATTGGAAATCACGCCACCCCGGTTGGCGACACCGACGATCAGGGTTTTAACACCCTTGTCGAAGGCCTCGTTCAACGTCAGATCCGGCAGCCCCAGATCGGCATTGCAGTTATCAAGCTTAAGCTGTCCGATACAAATTTCAGGACGCCAATCAACCACGCCCTGTGCGGTCTTGGCCGCCAGTTGATCCGGCGCGTCACCGAGAAACATAAGATAAGGGGTTTGTAACTTCATAGCCTGTCACTCCATTCCGGCCAACGATTGCCGACAGAACCAAAAATGCAGCGCGCAACATAGCGAACTGACCCCGACGTGTCAGGTCCAATCGGCAGGATCGGTGGGGTCCAGATGGGCGGGAAACACGAATCATGCAATCAGGCAAGATGTCCGGCACCTGACGCCTTTGACCAGGCAAACTGATCTATGGGTTCACTTCGCCCAGAAAGATCACGCGCTCCTCATCTGAAGCCTTCTTCCAGGCGCGGCGCAGATCCATCAGCACCGTGCGTTCCTGGATTAGTCCAGCCTCTATAGCCGCAGCACGCACACTCTTGATCTCACCCTTTTCATGTCTTGCCCAGACATTGGGATGTTCATTTTTAATACGGTTTTTCCAGTATTCAGAATCTCTTTTCCAGGCCATTTTGCCCTCCATCGTAGTTACATCAACGCAGATAGTATAAACTGGAATGGTTGATGCGTCAACGTTGATGCACCAACTATTTTGCAGTGCAAATGCCCTTCTGGTATTGAACTTCCCTTACCGACCTAGGCCCGCTAGAACCCTTGTCAGAACGACCTGCCTAACCCATCGGCGAGTATCTCCAAGCCGTGACGATAGAAGCTACTCTGCAAACCAGAAGCGGCCGCCGATGCGAACTTTATGATGCCGTCAGACATCTTGATAGCGTCGGGGCATTGCAGAGTTCCGGGGATACGGTTACGCTGATTAAGGATCTGAATGTTAAAGGCGCGGAGTTCACTGGTGGCCAGATATCGCCAACCTGATTGTGGGTCGTGTTAGGGGGAAAGTGATTGTCATTCTGAGGGAGTTCGTCAAGAATTCCAACTAGGTGCTCAGGCAGAAATCTGGCAATCATCCGATAACGACTCGATCGGCGTCAGGTCCTGATGATGTTTGAAATCTGGGCGTGTCGGACGGTGACAGGCGTTTGAGACGGGGTTCACAATCAGTGAAAAGATTGACCGGTCCCACGGCGACATATTGTTGGGAGACCCGTGCACCAGATTATCAAAGAAGATCAGTACGGTTCCCTTTTTCCCTATAGCGGAAACCATACCATGCAGTTCCGCCAGTTCCCTGACAACATCTTCACTGACGACCCACAGCGGGTAACTTGTAGACAAAGTATCCAACGACGCCTGATGTTCACCATATTTGTGCGATTGGGGGATGAAATATAAAGGTCCGTTAAACTCGGTTACATCATCGAGAAAGATATGGAGATTGAACGCCAGTGATTTTTCGACACCGTCTTCTTCCCGGTGCGTGGCAAAATCATAATGCCACTGCCAGATTTCGCCTGAAAATGCCGCCTTAACATTGACTTTCGCCTGCTGCACGTAAAGTGGTTCTGAGTAAATCTGACGTATCGGTTCGATGAGCCGCGGGTGGCGCACGAGTCGGGAAAATATATCGTCACGAAGATGCAGCCCCATCGATGTTCTGACAACTTTGGATGAATGCTCGATGATATTTGCCGGATGCTCTTCGGCAAACAGCGCCGGTAAACGCGACTTGACCAAATCGACCTCATCAACGGAGAACAGCTCAGGGAGGATCAAGAACCCCTGACCGGACAGGTCTTCTATCTGCTGATCTGAAAGCTTCATATCATCATCCCGCACGCAGTCAGGTTTCTTTATAAAACTGTCGCAGTTTTGGGTGTATTCACCAATCCGGCAACCCGCTTTTTGGTCATACAAAGAAAGATTTAGGATAA
The DNA here is from genome assembly GCA_021775105.1 of Rhodospirillales bacterium. Classification (GTDB taxonomy): domain Bacteria; phylum Pseudomonadota; class Alphaproteobacteria; order Rhodospirillales; family Casp-alpha2; genus JAJFIJ01. The sequence goes on from JAJFIJ010000367.1 coordinate 4,414, forward strand.
ATGTCAACAGGGAACGGACCAGCGACGACTTTTGCCCACCGCCATCGTTATTAACTGAGCATCATTCTGGCAGGTTCAGCAACGACTTAAACGTCTTGCTTCAAATACGTTCGACATCAACATCACGCGCACGTTTACCGTAATGGTCGTGCAAATCCGCACCGCAGCATGGTGAAACCCCTTTGCGTCCTGTCTTATTACCGGCTTTCAGCTTGCGTGCCTTTGGATTTACCGGGGTTGGCGCAATTTTGTCATCCGTACGATGATGGCTTTTTTCCATACTGAACAGCGCACTCTGTTGTTCGAGTAGCCGCAAATAATTCTCGCTCATCATTTTTGTCATTGCCACCGTAGCATCAATCAAGGACTTCTGAAGTTTGAGCGATGTGTCATACATATCAGTCATCTCATGTCCTCCCGTTCCGTTCACCTCGGATATATGACCATAAATTATATCATTTGCTCGGTAAACAGCGTTGATGTCGGTCAAGAACGTCAGGCCGACTCTGAACAAGATCAACCTGACGATCTTAGATTATCAACTTGCGCCTTAGAAACGGGTGATTTCGGCCACTCAAAAATATTTTGATCCCCCAAAGTGATCGCCGTCACAAGTTAGATGAGAACCGGCATTTATCATAAATCATTGCAAGACGATGCACAGGATTATCCAAGGATGGGAGAGCGACAATGAACTATAATCGAACCTCATTTTGTTTTGCAGACACGAGAGTTATCATTGCCGATACGATGCCAGCATCAAGTGAAGCCACCAGAAATGCCCTTTATGATTTAGGAATTCGAAAGTTTACCGTGACCAAAACCGTGGCCGATACACGTAAAAAACTGTCCAAAGGCAGGTTTGATGTTCTGATCTTGCACGCTTTCCTCATGGACGAATTTACTACACCAATAGTATTCGATGTACGGCACCAAAAATTGGGCGAAGATCCATTTATTCCGATAATTGCATTGACATGGGAACCAACCATAGAAGTTGTACAAGGTCTTATAAGCGCTGGTATTGACCAAATGCTTACCCTGCCGGTGTCAGCCAACAAAATTGATGAGGCGCTGGGTAATCTGATTAAACGACGAAAGCCGTTCGTCGTAACTTCGGATTATATTGGCCCGGATCGGCGAAAGGACCCTCGTCCGGATGTCCAGCAAGTTGCACGAATAGAGGTTCCAAACGCATTGCGGCAATCCGTTACTGGTGATGATGGCGGGGTGTCACCAACGGCAATTCAGCAGATTGTCCATGACCAACTCGCAGAACGGTACGCCAACCGGATCGTCTATACTATCAGCAAGATCGCGGGCCTGATTAGCGAAAGGGATCAGGGAACAATGGAAACCTGGTTAGCAGACCTTCAAGTCTTCGCCACTAAAATCACCGAGCACATCCCCGATACAAGTTACTGTCACCATTCCACACTTTGTGAGACGTTATTGGAAGTGGTCGAGCGAAACCAATATGGCAAAAGCCCAGAAATCGCCGAACTGACCATCATGCAGCAGTTGGCACTATCAATACAGGTCGGGTTTAATCGAAATGACACCTCAACTGTCGATTCAGCGCTCGACGTAACATCAACAATGACCGATTTCGCTGCAGCTTGATACTCGTTGATAACCATTTCCGTCTCTTTAACGGGCATCCGGGTGAGTGGTTAGCAAGTAAAGAACCATCGCATGCATAGTCACGATGATTGACCGACCAGCGGATTTCAAACTGGCCTTGCGCTCAGCGCGCTGGAGTTCGGCCTCTTCCTGCAGGTCGGCAACAACTTCCTGCGCAACCTCGTAACCTTCGCTGTGCATCTCCATATACTGGCGGCGGGCATCAAACGGAAAATCCGGATGAAAATGGAAAACACTTATGGACTGTTTGCGCTTGTCATAGTTTGAAAATGTCATCACTTCGTTGACGCCAATCTCATATTTTCGCATGACCATAGGCGTTGCATCGAGGCCTCGTTTATTGACTGACACACCATCCAAATAGTCCTGCCTGAACTCGATCATCCAGGGATCATCTTCACCATTGGCGATCTGCATGTCGGGATTGGAATCAGTCATATTCATTCTCCGTGTTCCCACGAATGGAAATATCTAAAAAAACACACACGCGGGCACCCATCTTCGGGGTCCTTCAAAGCCCCGCCCGGCGATCTGATTTACCAGTTATAATCCGTCACAAATCTTCTGTATGTGACCAGAGTCACGTCGCCCGGCTTTTGGCTGGAGCGTTCGCCCCCAAGCAACCTACTTCTTAGGGTTTAAACCCACAGCACACTCCATCTCAACGGGATTATGTTCTGTTTTTCCAAAATTTATACGACATCATCCTTATTGAAAGATAGGTCGTGTGAATTAGTCCGTGAATCGGACCGAAATACCTAATATTCGGTGGATAAGTTAATATGCACGCCGAATCGCATGTAAAAATCCGGATTGATAATATACCAACTGGACTGCGGTCAAACTTTCAGGTGGAAGGAGGCCTATAAATATCTTTTTTTTCAACAACTTGCGACCAACAAATTACATAGATATTCACCCTTGCCGTGGCTCCGATTCGCACGTTAAGGACAAAAATGCCTTGATTTCGGAGGAGTTGGCTGAAGATGCGACTACTTGGTTTTATCGTCTTCCTCGCGATCGCTATCGGTTATGGCGGAACACTCAAGGCCAGTTCGGGACAGGGCGAACGCGCGTTGCGCATTGGGCATGCGACCATCAGCAACGTAACAATCAACGGCAAAGGTGGCGCACTTTCCGTAAAATCCGGAACCAAACTGAGAGTGAAACTTGATTTTACATCGGACTCATCGGCCAGTTGTCCAAAATGCCAGAACCAGATCATTGTCTCCTACGCCCGGCAAAATGGCAAACGGCTGGAACGGGTAGCGGGCGGGCAGTGTATCTATTCCAGCAACGGCCAATACTCGAAACGCGGATACCGTTTTCAGATCAAGGCCCCTGATTCCCCGGGCCGTTACCGGATGATTGTTATGGCAACACAGGCCTACAACTGCACACGCGCCCTTCAGTATCAACCCCGCCTCAGGTCGATCGCTGCACTACGGGTGCGCTAGATTTATTTCGCTTCTTGAGATTCCAGCAGTTTATCGACATAAAACCCCTGGAACATGGATATTCCCAAATCCTGGCCAGTCTTGAGACCAACTTCGTCATCCAGTCTGGCCAGTACCAACACGGTACCGGCAAGCTGAATATCGAGGATTTCCTTTTTGAATTTCGGAAGGATTTCCTCCGCTCCCGCTCGCCAGAAAATTTTGGCAATATTCGCATTCAATCGCGCCATATTAACAATGCCAATGGTTTCCGGGAAAATGGCATCAATAGCAATCGTGCCGCTGCGTGAACGGATCAGATCGCAGGCGAGCATAAACTCTTCAAAATTCTGCAAGATATTTGACTGGCGAAACTCGAATACGACGCTTGAAAATGCCTTATCATCCCCTCCCTCAAGCAGCTTCTCGAATCCCTTGGAAAAGACGCTTTCGACGTTCATGTTTATCGAACACTTGGTACCTTCCGGCTTCATATCACTAAACGAATCCATCAGCAGATTATCAAGGGTTATGGTGAGCTGATTGAAAAGATTTCCGGCACCGCGCAACTCAACACGGGTGAAAACATGCTCTTTCAGAGCACTCATGGCGACAAAGTATTCGTGCATGACGTTCATCGGCGGCTGGCCCGGCTGGATGATCGCAATTTTCTGGTGCTCAATGAAGACCTGAGCGAATTTTTTTGGCCCCAACTGGGAACTGATCTTCTGCACCTGGACAATGTCATCTTCCTGAAGACGTCGTAATTTCGTTCCATCAGAATTCGTCACATCCGGCTTTTCGCTCAACCGGTCCAGATAGCGTATCGCGTTACTCAGTCTAACCGTCAAGTCAAGCATTCGGATCAGTCTGGACTGATCAACCATGCCAAAATTTTCCGGGAAATGGCGCTGGATCAGGCGCAACAATTCGACTTTCATATCGGGAATGATCCGGACTTCGTTTAGCTCGTTCAGCTTGACAAGCATTCCCCGCTCTTCTGTGTCGATGACAAAGATGTCGGCTTCATACCTTTCCCGGCTTTTCCAAAACGACTCATCCAGATCGGCCCAGAACTCCGGAGTAGCGTTCTGCAACGGCAACCCACCAAGCGAAACCAGCACAAGCGAATTGTAGGAACTGGCGGTGATTTCCATTGCCCGCAGGCGCGCAAGCAGATCAGCCGCAGTTTTGACAGGAACGGTTCTTGCCTGTTCGGCCACTCTAAATCCCCTGAAATCAATCGCTCAATAATTGAACTTAGCACATTTTCGACATTCGAAAAGGTGAGGAATGTTAGTGACCGGGCAACGCGTTAATACGACGCGCGGATCAAGCCCTGATCCGTTCACTTTTCGGGTCGTACATGGGCCGAAGAGAGGCCGACGCCCTGATCATCTCACCAGCAACAAGAATTTCATAGGTGCCGGAGTTAACAAACTTCGCGTCTACGCCACCAGCGTTCTCGACATACCCCAATCCTACGGCACCGCCCAGTGTATGGCCGTACATACCGGATGTCAGGTAGCCGACAATGCCTCCGTCACGATAAATCGGCTCGTTGTGATAAAGCATCTTTTCCGGGTCCTGAAGCAGGAACTGGACCATCCGCTGCTTAACACCTTCTTCTTTCTGGCGAAGCAGAGCATCACGACCAATAAATCCTTCTTTCTTATCCCAGGCGACAGCAAATCCTAGACCCGCTTCGATTGGTGTTTCTTCGTCGGTTATATCGTGGCCCCAGTGACGATAGGCCTTTTCGATACGCAGTGAGTTCATGGCATGCATGCCAACATGTTTGAGTCCAATACTCTCACCAGCTTCGGCAATAGTGTCATAAATCCCAAGTGCAAACTCTGTCGGCATATAAAGCTCCCAACCCAGTTCGCCCATATAGGATATGCGCGACGCCCGGACAAAGGCATATCCCAGATCAATCTCCCGCGACGTGCCAAACGGAAAAGCCGCATTGGACAGATCGGCTTTTGTCAAATCTTGCAAGAAGGAACGGGAATTTGGTCCCTGAACGCCAAGAACGGCCATGCCCGATGTTACATCAGTAAGGACGCAACGGGCGTCATCCGGAATGCGGTCTTTCAGGTGATGAAATTCCCGAACCTGCGACGCGCCGGCAGTAACGACTAAAAACACTTCGGCACTGAGCCGGGTGACAGTCAAATCAGCTTCAATACCACCGCGTTCGTTCAACCATTGTGTATAAACCATTCTGCCAGGGTCGACGGCGACATCATTGGCGCAGACTTGATTAAGTACGCACTCGGCATCCGCACCTTCCAAACGGAATTTGGCGAAGGATGTCTGGTCAAACAGGCCGACATTTTCACGAACCGCTTTGTGTTCATCGGCGGAATGATCAAACCAGTTCTGTTTGGTGAACGTATATTCGTACGCCCCCTTCACACCATCAGATGCATACCAGTTGGGACGTTCCCACCCGGCGGTCTCACCATAAACAGCACCACGGTTTTTCATGCTTTCATAAAATGGCGATTTTCGCACATTGCGCGCAGTTTCATACTGATAAAATGGCCAGTGTACGGCGTAAAGCAGGCCAAGCGTTTCCGTGACACGGTCGTGCAGGTAGTTGGGGTTACCCTGATACGGTAGGTTCCTCCGGATATCAACGCTGGCAAGGTCGCTAGGCGGATGGCCATCGCGCATCCATTCCGCCATGACCTTCCCAATACCACCGGCCGACTGAATACCAATGGAATTAAGCCCGGCCGAGACAAACAGGCCCTTCAAATTGGGTGCTTCACCAATGTGATAACGATCATCCGGGGTAAAACTTTCCGGACCACAGAAGAATTTCTGGATACCGGCGTTTTCCAGACTGGGAACACGGTGCATGGCCCCTTCCAGAACCGGGGCAAAATGATCGAAATCATCCGGCAGTTCATCAAAACAGAAATCTTCCGATATACCGTTCATGCCCCAGGGTTTCGCAATGGGTTCAAATGCACCGATCAACAGCTTCCCAGCATCTTCCTTATAGTAGGCAAAGGCATCATAGTCGCGAAACACCGGCAGGTTAGACGTCACTCCTTCGAAAGGTTCGGTGACGATATAGAAATGTTCGCAAGCATGAAGCGGCACTGTTACATCGACCGTACTGGCAAGTTCGCGCGTCCACATGCCACAACACAGCACGACAAAATCAGCCTCAATCGAACCGCTTTCGGTTTCCACGCCCGTTGCCCGCTCACCATCATGATTGATTTTGGTGACCTTGGTATTCTCGAAGATCTGCGCACCGCCCATACGCGCGCCCTTGGCAAGGCCCTGGGTGATATCAATGGGGTTGGCCTGACCGTCGGACGGAATAAAAATGCCGCCGATCACATCATCAATATTGAGCAATGGATAATAGTCCTTGCACGTCTGCGGACCGATAACATCTACTGGCAAATCAAATACCTTGGCCATATCGGCCCGGCGTTTGAGATCTTCAAACCGCCCTTCGTTGGTAGCAATCGACAACGAGCCATTGACCTTATAACCCGTCGCCTGTCCGGTTTCTTCTTCCAGCCCGAGATAAAGTTCAGCCGTATATTTGGCAAGTTTGGTCATGTTCTGGCTATCGCGCAATTGACCGATCAATCCCGCTGCATGCCATGTAGTCCCGGATGTCAACTGCTTGCGTTCAAGCAACACCACGTCCTGCCATCCGATCTTGGTCAGGTGATAGGCGATTGAACAACCGATCACACCTCCACCTACGATAACGACCCGGGCTTTATTGGGAAGTTCTTTAGCCATTTTCATAATCCTCCTGATGCGCCTGAGGCGCAGCTATTCAATTCAATCAAATCAATATGATGGTGGGGACACGACCCACAGGACAACAGCCGGTTCAGACCCATCATTCCAACAACGGTGCGGTTCTGAACTGGGGTACGTGAAAGCGTCACCCGATCTCAGCGAAAAAGTCTGCTCGCCAATTGCCAGCTCAACCGCCCCGGAAACGACAAACCCACCGACCTCACCGGGACGAGCGTATTTTTCATCACTGGTATGGGCACCAGATTCAAAAGTTCCTAGAATAAGCTCGAACGCACCTGTCAGATTGGGTGACATCAACTCTTCGACCATACCGGTTCCGGTAAAATCGAGGCGACGGCGATTTTCCCGACGGACGATGTAGTCTCTTTCATGCAAGGGGGCCAGGGCTGCCCCCTGAAAAAACCAGTTAATGGATACACCAAGCGCATCAGCGATTTCTTTGAGCACCGGGATCGAAATCACGGAAAGATTGCGTTCGATCTGCGATACGTAGCCAACAGACCGGCCAATTGCGTCGGCCAGCGACTGAAGCGTCAGTCCTCGCGCCTTTCGAAGGTCACGAACCAGTTCTCCAACGGGAGCTGTGACGGCATGATCTGGATTAGTATCAAATTGGGGCACGTCTACACACAACCGCACTATAATCGAACACGATGGACGCTAATTCATAAAAATGAAAAATTCAATAATTATTTCATTTTTATGAATTATATTTCATTTTTTGGTCGAACAATGTTTTATAAAATTCAACCTCTTTTAATTGATTTAAATATTGTTTGAATCTTTTTAATTGAACCTCTTAAAAGAGTCTGTCTTAATATTAAACAATCTAAATAAGGTTGCCTACGCGACACTTTAAAGGTTTGGTGCACCGATGGAGTCCGCAGAGAGTATTGTTTCGCCTTCACAACATTGTCGGCATAAAAAAACTCGTAGCAGATTGACGTTGCTGCTGTCGGTCTTGACGCTATCAATCAGCTCTGCCTGCACGAACGTCTATGTCTCGAAGCAGGACGGCACAATAAATGTCGAGCGCCATCTCGGATTTGTCAGTGTCGAAGCTCCTTCGAATTCCGCACTTCAGGAAATCCGCCTGGAAGGTGCCGGTTTTCTGAAAACGTCAGATGGTTTTTCCATCGGATACCACAATGGTTCGGTCATCTCGGCATCGCCAGATTGCAAGATAGTGCTGATTGTCGAAACCGCCCGCGAACTGGAGCTACTCATTGATCTGCTTAAAGACTACGGCAAGGTCTGCGCTACACAACCAATTCCAATAGAACGCCAACAATCAACTCAAGGGGGAAATCTATCATGAACAATCAGGTCCGAATTCTAATGTGTGGCTGCCTGTTACTCACCGCTGGGTGCGGCTCGACGCTGCCACTTGTGTTTGTCGATAAAACCAACGTAGGTCTCGAAATCAGTGGCCCCAATCCGGCTGAAGGAACGAGCGGCAGTATTGCCCTCGGCTACAATACCAGAAGTGCTGCTGTCGTTCCGATCGCGGTAAAGCGGAAAACAGATAATTCCACCGAAACGGCCTTAGACACCCCATCAAGGCAGACATTGGAAAACAGTATCGCCAAACTGGACGCATCCATAAAAACACTGCGCACAGACCCGTCGACGAATTCTGATGCGATCGCCGAGGCCGTTAAAGAAAAGGAAAATCTTACCAAAATCCTGATCTCTACATCCTCTTCCTATGATCTGGTGACTTCTACGAAAGGAAACGACAAGGACGCCCTGTCGGTACTAGGGCAATTCACCATTGATAGTAATGCCACGAAGAATGGCGTCGGGGTTGGACTTGGAAGATTTTTCGCAACGGGTAGCGCCGCTAGTCGGCTGGCTGACGGGTTTGCCGCCAAGCTGGGAACAAAGCAGGTCATCGTCAAAGCAAATGATGACGCCTATGATCTTGAGGCTGGCAAGGAGTTGACGGGAATTTCTCTGCACGCCAACGATCTCGTTCCGGCAAATTCGCAAACCAAAATCAGGGTTCCGGCAAATCATGGCCTTGCGGAAATTGCGTCAGCTTCCGGGATTTTAACCTACAAACCTGAGGATGGTTTCAAGAATGGAGAAGATGCTTTCTCTTATGCAATTACCGACCAGTCGGGGAACACATCGTCGGCCCGGGTCGTCATTACCGTCAAAGCAACAGCGCCCGACATCAAAACACCAAAAGCGGATGACAAGGCATTTGAAGTTCCTAAAAACGTGAAATCTGGAGAATTGCCGTTGCTGGATGGTAGTCCCGATGTATCAAACCTGATGGCGAAAATTACCAAACAACCAACATTGGGCACCGCCGACGTCACGCCAAAACTGGGATTGATCTATACCCCGAATACCGATGCGACGGGTACGGACATCTTGAAATATAAGTTTACTGACAAAAAGGATGGGAACCCGTCCAACGAAGCAACGATAACATTGACCATCAAATAACATCGATGAAGTGCGGGTCGGCGTATGCCACAATCAGCTTCTCTGACGTGAGTCCATCCAGATGGTCACCGGCCCGTCATTGGTTAATTCGATCCGCATGTGAGACCGGAACCGCCCAGTCTTCACCGGAACATTGAGTTCGCCAATAGACGCAACCAATTTTTCATAAAGGGCTTCTGCCAAATCCGGCTCGGCGGCGTTGGAAAAACTTGGTCTGTTGCCCTTGCGCCAGGACGCCGCCAGAGTGAATTGACTGACAACCAGAACTGATCCACCGTATCCGTCCGGTTAACCCGCTCTGGCGGTGACGCAGAGATTTGACCGATGGTGTCCACTATCGTTAGTGGGCACTACGGGGGCATTATGGGAGATCGGAAGCGTCGTTATTGGTCGGCAGAC
>JAJFIJ010000368.1 GCA_021775105.1 Rhodospirillales bacterium
AAAGTATACGGCTCGGTCGTCACGGCGGGTATTTACGAAGCCCCAACGATCAAAACAGCGGAGGCGGCCAAAGTCATCGAAAATACCCAGCGCGATCTCAATATCGCGCTGGTCAACGAACTGTCGCTGATCTTCGACCGCCTGGATATCGACACCCACGATGTTCTGGCGGCCGCTGCAACCAAGTGGAATTTTCTCCACTTCACCCCTGGGCTGGTTGGCGGCCATTGCATCGGCGTTGACCCCTATTATCTGACACACAAATCTGAGCAGGTCGGCTATCACCCCCAGGTCATTCTCTCGGGGCGGCGGGTCAACGACGATATGGGAAGCTGGATCGCCAAACAATGCGTCCGTATGCTGATGAAAAACGGTACCGGGGACAATCCGGTGGTCACAGTTCTTGGTCTCACGTTCAAGGAAGATGTTCCCGATCTGCGCAACAGCCGTGTGGTCGATATTCTCGCCGAGTTGCAGCGCTTTGGTATCAAGACCCAGATCCACGACCCGCGCGTCGACGCGGCCGAAGCCCACAAGGAATATGGTGTCGATATCATTACGCTCGCCGATTTGGAACCGGCCGACGCGGTCATCCTTGCGGTGCCACACCGGGAATTCAGAGCCGCCGGGTGGTCGCTCATCATCGATTTGCTGAAGCAGCAGAGGGGGGTCGTGCTTGACCTGAAAAATACTCTCGACCGCGCGTCCACGCCTCAGGGCATCGATCTTTGGCGGTTGTAATGAATGCGACGCAAGACGGCTTTTCGCCACGATTGAAAGTGACTATCGATACGGGTTGTGAACGCAACACGTACTATAATTTGCAAATTTGTTAGGCTAGGTCATGTGTGGGATCGCTGGATTTTTTCGAATTTATGACAGAACACAACGTCCGGATGACGAATCAAACGTCCTGCGGCAGATCGAGACGATGTGGTACCGCGGCCCGGATGCCCAAAAGGCGGAGATCGGGCCGGGCATCGGGCTAGGTCACGCGCGCCTTTCAATCATCGATCTGTCGGCCGATGCCGACCAGCCGATGCACAGCGCGAGCGGCAATGTCAGCATTGTCTTCAATGGCGAGATTTACAATTTTCAGGAAATCCGTCTTGAACTGGAACAGCTTGGCCACAGTTTCAGAACGAATAGCGATACTGAAGTTATCGTCGAGGGGTACGAAGCGTGGGGCGTGGAATTCGTTCAACGCCTGCGTGGCATGTTCACCATCGCCTTGTGGGACAAGGCCAACGACCAGATCGTGCTGTACCGCGACCGGGTCGGGAAGAAACCGTTATTCTACAGCATCCATGACGATACGTTGCTGTTTTCAAGTGAGCCCAAAGGCATCCTGAGTTGGCCAGGCGTCAAGCGCGAACCGGATATGGCGGCGATCCACGAATATCTGACATACCAGTATGTGCCTTCGCCCATGTCCGCCTTCAAGGGGCTGAAAAAGCTCCCGCCGGCCCATATGCTTGTTCTCAAACGCGGCGGCCGGCCACGGGTTGAGCGGTATTTCAATTTTCCAAAGCCGACGGCAACGGTCGAGCGCCCGATTGAGCAACTCCAGGAAGAACTGGTTTACCATCTGAAGGAATCGGTGCGGCTGCGCCAGATTTCGGATGTCCCTATCGGGGCTTTTCTGTCCGGCGGCGTCGATAGCTCGGCGGTGGTCGCGATGATGGCGCAAACCGCATCGGGGCCCATTCGCACCTTCACGATCGGGTTCGAAGAGCAGCAATTTGACGAGCGCAAATATGCCCGCCAGGTGGCCGACCGGTATGGTACGCGGCACGAAGAGTTCCTCGTCAAGCCCGACGCGTTGTCGATCATCGACGATCTGGTTTATCACTATAACGAACCTTATGCCGACAGCTCGGCGATCCCCACCTATTATGTATCGAAGGTGGCGCGCGAACACGTCACGGTTGTGCTCAATGGCGATGGAGGCGACGAAAGTTTCCTGGGATATACCCGGTATCTGGCGTGCAAGGGTGTTGATCAATTCGACCGGGTTCCGGAGAAATTCGCGCGCGCGGTGCGCGGTATCATCTGCCGTACCCCGGACATGCTGGACCGCTTCCGGTTGGTCCGGCACGCGCGCAAAATGGCGGAACGGCTGTATGAGCGGCCGAGCCGGCGCTACGAGGCGGCGATCGTGTATTTTTCCGATGCCGCAAAGCAGTCGCTGTACGGCCCCGGTTTGAGCGAACATCTTGAACGCTCCGCCCTTGACCGGCTCGACCCCTATTTCGATGAAGCGCCGAACATGTTGCTAGGCGCGGCGTGGGCCGATATCCACACCTACCTGCCGGACGACCTGATGACCAAGGTCGATATTGCGAGCATGGCGCATTCGCTCGAGTCAAGGTCGCCATTTCTCGATCACAAATTGATGGAGTGGGCTGCCACAATTCCCGCGCACCAGAGATTTGAAGGCCGGGAACCGAAATCGCTGCTGAAGAAAGCCATGGAACCGCATTTACCCCATGACCTGATGTATCGTCCAAAGATGGGTTTCGGCGTCCCGATCGATCTGTGGCTGCGCGGTGAGATGAAAGAATATGCTTACGATACGTTGCTGTCGGGCACCGCGAAATCGCGCGGCTTGTTTGATCTGGACCATGTTAAATCGCTGCTTGACAGGCATGTGACGGGCGAAAACTGGGCCTACCCGATCTGGGCGCTGCTGATGCTTGAACAATGGTTCAAAATGTGGATTGACAGTCCGGACCCGTTTGGTCATCCAGTCGCCAAACAGATTATTTCCCGCAGGCCCGTTGCGAAAATGGAGTTTTCCTAAGTTGGTACAAATTGAGAGGCGGGACAAAAACGTGGTTTCCCGAAAGAGCACATTTTTCGAGCAAGGACCCGGGCAATTGCTGGCGGCATATAATTTTCTGAAGAAGAACCGGCATCTGATCATGGAAATGACAATGCGCGACTTGCGCGACCGCTATGTATCCCAATGGTTCGGCCTGGCCTGGAGCATATTCCATCCGATTTTTCTGGTCGTCGTCTATGTGGGGGTGTTCCAGTTCGTCTTTAAAGTCCGCCTTGCCGACATTGTCTCCTTGCCCGGGGATTATACGTCGCTCGTGATTTCCGGGTTGATCCCCTGGCTGGCCCTGCAGGAATCGTTGCCGCGCGGCACAACCTGCATCACCGGACACGCAGCCCTGATCAAACAGATAGCCTTTCCAATCGAGGTCCTGCCGATCAAGTCGGCGCTGGCCACGATGCCGACTGTGATCGTGCTGACCACCTGCCTGTTTCTGTACAATTTCTTCACCGGTACCCTGCCACCTGCAACGGTATTTTTTCTCCCCATTTACTGGATCCTGATGTTGGGATTTTTCATCGCGATGAATTTTATACTGGGTGCCGTCGGCGTATTCATGCGTGATATCAAGGATTTTATCCAACTGGTGTTTACCGCAGGGTTGTTTCTGAGCCCGATCCTGTATCTGCCTGACACCGTGCCCAGCTGGTTGAACGCGATTTTTTATGCCAATCCACTCAGCTACGTGATCTGGCCGCACAAAGACATTGTGTTCTATGGCGGGTTTGCCCATCCCGTCGCATGGATTGTTTTCATAACCTTTAATATTTTGCTGCTTCTGCTCGGCATCCGTTTGTTTCAAAAACTGAAGCCGAAGTTTGGAGACATACTTTGAACATCGTGCAAAAAAATCTGGCGATCAGCGTGCGGGACATGCGCAAAACGTTCAAGATTTATTCCCGGCCAAGCGACATCATGATGGAGACGCTGACGGGGAAACAGCGTCATACGGAATTCGAGGCCCTGCACGGGATCGACCTTGAAATCGAACGCGGCCATTCCGTCGGTATCATGGGCCGCAACGGCGCCGGCAAAAGCACCTTGCTGAAAGTGATTACAGGGGCGCTGACCCACACGTCTGGCGATATAGATGTCAACGGCAGCGTTACGGCAATCCTGGAACTTGGCACCGGGTTTCACCCGGAATATACCGGTCGTGACAATGTTTATATGGGCGGTATGTGCCTTGGCATGAGCCGGCGCCAGATCGATAGCAAATTCGATGAAATCGTTGATTTCGCGGAACTGGAAGATTTTATCGACCAGCCGTTCCGGACTTATTCGTCCGGCATGCAGGCGCGGCTGACCTTCTCGGTCGCGCTGGCGCCCGATCCGGATATCCTGATTATCGACGAAGCCCTGTCGGTCGGCGATGCCCGCTTCCAGCAGAAATGCTACGCCCACATGCACAAACTGCGCGACAAGGGAAAGACGTTCTTGCTGGTCTCCCACGACGAGGGGGCCATTGTTTCGTTTTGCGATCATGCAATCATTCTCGATAAGGGGCGCATCGTCTTCCAAGGCGCACCGCAGCAGGCTGGGTGGACGTATCAGAAACTTCTATTTGGGGCAGACAAGTACGGACAGACGTCCGCCAAAACAGAAGAAAATGATGCGGGCAGTAACAGCGGTCCAGAGCCCGAAGCTGCCGACAATTCTGTCCAGTCCGGCGAGAACGAGAGTTCCGATCAGTGCGATCTGGATCAACCGGTCGAAACTGTTGTCGCTTCGGTAGAAACTTCGGACCCGCCGGAATCCGAAGCTAGCGGTAGTCCAGACGATGCACTCTGGCTGGAGACTGACGACACGAAATCTTTCAGGTATGGCAACAAGCAGGCCACAATCACCGATTTCGGAATATACGATCAGGACGGAAACAAGTGCACCCAGATGCTCTCCGGACAGCGATGCAGCCTGTTTATGAAGATACGGGCGAATACCGAGATCGAAGGATGGTCGGGTGGGTTCGCTATAAGAGACAGGCGCGGGTTGATCATCTTTGGTGTCACCACGCTTTCAAAAAACATGACCGCCCCCGCCCTGTCGGACGGCGAGGAAATTACGTGCCAGAGCGACAGTGTCATGTGGCTGGCGGAAGGCACGTATTTTCTCACCCTTGGACTGGCCGATGGCGAGAGTGGTGAAAAAATCGACTTCATTGAAAATGCGGTCGTTTTCAACGTGACCGGTCCGGGGGGGATATTCACCACCTCCTTTGTCAATCTGGAGGCGAATCTTCAGTTGCTTCCAAGTCACAAAGGCAAAACTGGAAAAGCCGTCGCGGAGGCGTTCGATGATCAAAATTGATAACGACAATTTTGACCATCTCCTCGAATCTCTTGCGGTCTATGCAAAAGACAAAGAGGGCGATTGGGACCGGTATATTCTCGCTGAAGCGTTGTCCTCTGCGACCTATCCCAAATACAAGTTCTCCGAGTATGGTCGGATATTCCTCGAGGATGAAGAATTTCTAGAATACTATAAAAGCATTATGGATCCTGAAAACTGGCATTCTCTGGATAGGAAATTCACCCTCAATCAGTTCCTGAAAATGGTTACGCATTTGGACGGCGATATTGTCGAGTGCGGTGCGTATATGGGAGCGTCGGCTCAGTTGATGTGCCGGGCGATTGAGGGGTCCAACGCCAAAGTACACCTGTTCGATAGTTTCGAAGGATTGTCTGAACCAGGACACTCGGACGGCGATTATTGGCAGAAGGGTTCGCTTAAAGCTGCCGAAAAGCAACTACACGATACCCTCGCAGGCTTTGACAATTACTTGGTTTACAAGGGATGGATCCCGGAACGATTCCACGAAGTCGCCGACAAATCTTTCCGCTTGATCCATATCGATGTCGATATTTACGAGCCCACATTCGACTCGTTGTCGTTCTTTTATCCGCGACTGCAGGCAGGCGGCTTCGTTCTGCTTGACGACCATGGCTTTTCCAGTTGCCCCGGCGCCAAAAAAGCAGCCGATGATTTTATGGCTGATAAGCCTGAAAATATTGCGCTGATGTCAACCGGCCAGGCGCTTATCCAGAAACAGTAATACTCGTCAGGCCCGAAGTTTCGCACCGTTTAGCCGGATCTGTGTTCCTGCCAATACACTTCCATCGAGCACAATTTCACGGACTTATCCCCGTTCAGTCACAGTGCTTTAGACTACGCGATACCATAAATTTCTCGCCAGTCGACAAGAAAAGCCGTGACAGATACCCCGAATTTGAAACTGCCTTATATCGCCGCCGCGCAGGCGCAGAAACATGTGACCCACAATGAGGCGCTGCGGGTGCTCGATGTGGTCGTGCAGCTTTCGATCATTGACCGGGACCTGACCGCGCCTCCCGGATCCCCGGCCGATGGCGATCGCTATATTATCGGTGCCGCCGGCACAGGCGCCTGGGCTACCCACGACGGCAAAATTGCGGCCTGGCAGGATAATGCCTGGGTGTTTCACACCCCGAGCGAGGGTTGGCTCTGCCGGATCGCGGACGAGGACGTGGCGCTCGGCTATGACGGCACGCTATGGCTACCAATCTCTTCAGGTGACGGCGCAAGCACCAACCCAACGTCGCTCGTCGGTGTAAACGCAACGGCCGACACCACCAATAGATTGTCAGTCGCCTCACCTGCTTCCCTGTTCAATCACGACGGCAACGGCCATCAACAAAAGATCAACAAGAACGCAACCGCAGATACCGCCAGTCAACTCTACCAGACCGGCTTTTCCAGCCGCGCGGAGATTGGGCTTACGGGCGATGACGATTTCCATTTCAAGGTCAGCCCGGATGGGACGGCGTTCAACGAGGCGATCAAAATCGACAAGGAATCCGGCATCGTCTCATTCCCGCAATCACCGGGGTTCGAGATATCCTATGTAACAAACGCCCAGACCATCCCGTTCAATGTGATCACCACGGTCAGTAGCGCTACGCTCGGTTCGAACACGTTCAACGACAGCACATTTTCGTTCGGTGAAATTACCATTGGCGCCAAGGATGCGGGCGTTTGGATCCTGAGCACGTCGACACAAATGGGTGCTGTGACGCTGTTTCAAGTAAATTACGAAACGACGTCGGACAATTGGGTAACCACCAAATTTCCCGCGCGGTCAACGGAATCCAACTCCATCAATTCTATTCGCCAACTGTCGTTGTCCCTCCTGATCAATTTGGCGGCCGGCGATAAAATCCGCTGCTCAGTTTACCAGACAAATTCTACCTCAACGAGCAAAACGCACACTTTGTTTCAACCCGCATATCCCAGATAGCTTGACAGCTTCCCGCAAATAGATTCTGGTTTATTTATTTAAATCAATGAATTAGGCCGTTGCAATGGATGGTTCGACAGGGAATGTTACGGGTGAATCGATTTCCGCACCCTTGCAAGTC
>JAJFIJ010000369.1 GCA_021775105.1 Rhodospirillales bacterium
CGTTCAATCCAGCGATCATCGTTTACCGTGCTCAACAATCGTTCGGGAAAATCCGCAAGAAACTGGCGGCCATTGGCGGGGCTGTCGTTGAGCTTCCCGGCGTGTTCCCCCTGGCATGGCAACGGTTGACGGATGACCGCACCGGACGTTCATTCGGGATGTTTCTTCTGACTGTTATGGTTTCGCTGGGGATTGGGGCGCTGGCGGAAATGTTATGGCGGACAAAAATGCGCCAGACGGCAACTGATAGCCTCGGTGCGACGCCAGATGGAACGGGAGACAAAGCGGCCAAACTCGGCATGCTGGCAGCCATCGGCGCTGGCGGTGTCGTGCTCTTTGCGATCACCGCCAGCGCCGTCTATCTGATGGCCTTCGATGAATCCACGCAAGACCGGATTACCTTTTTCTTTTACCTTTCCGCACTGGTTATTTTTCGCCTCGCGCTGGTCGCCTCAAATGGCTTTTATGCGCCCGCCACCCCTGCATTGCGGCTTCCGAAATTCAACGATCAGGAAGCTCTGTTTTTTCACAAAACGGGCGTCACCACGATTGCCCTGGGTGCCTTTGGTTTTTTTACCTGCGCACTGTTCGGAACGCTGGGGATCGGCGGTCATGTCCATGGATTATTGCTGATCATCGTTGGCACTGTCACCTGCACGGGGCTGGTCCTCACCAACATCAACGGGCGTCACGCCATCAGCCATGATCTCTGTGCCGGACTTGAAGACAGCCCGGTCAGGAAGTTCGTTTCCCGCATCCTGCCGTGGTTCAATGCGGCGATGATCGTGATTATCTGGGTCGGCCTGATTGTTGCAGAACTCAGTGATCTTTATGTGCATTATGGCGCGGCTCTGCTAACATTTGCTGCACTGTTTATTCTGCCCAGCCTTGATGCCATTCTGGAACGCGAGGCGATCCGACAATTTGAGCGGGAGAATGACGTCAAATCGGCGGTTCTCAGAACGGTCCGTATCGGCGGTTCCTTTTTGATTGCCCTCATTATCTTGCGCAGTTGGGGGATCGATCCGGTTTCGTGGACGGATCAGGGACTGGGTTCAGGCCTTGCCCGCGGATTGTTCCAGGCCGGTATGGTCATCGTCTTCACCTATATTGTCTGGCAATCAGTTCGAATATCAATCGACCGGAAAATCGCCGCAGAAGATGCACTGGCGTCGGAGAACGGGCATGAAGAAGAAATGGAGATCGGCGGCGCCGGACTGTCCAGAACAAGAACCCTGCTGCCCCTGTTGAAAAGAACCATTCAGATCACCCTGTTTTCCATTTCCGGCATGGTTATTCTGGCGGCGACGGGGGTTGATATCGCGCCGGTACTGGCCGGGGCCGGCGTCATTGGTCTGGCCGTCGGGTTCGGATCGCAAACCCTGATTCGCGATATTGTTTCGGGCGTCTTCTTCCTGATTGACGATGCCTTCCGTCTGGGCGAATATATCGATGTCGGCAAAGCCAAGGGGGCGGTTGAGAAAATGTCGATCCGGTCTCTGCGGTTGCGCCATCATCGCGGCGCCATTCACACCATCCCGTTTGGCGAGATTTCGACCCTGACCAACTATTCCAGGGACTGGGCAATCATGAAACTCAAGTTCCGGGTGCCGTTTGATACCGATATCAAGAAGGTCAAAAAGATCTTCAAGAAAATCGGCCAGTCCCTGCTCGAACATCCGGATATTGGCGAAGATTTCATCCAGCCTTTCAAATCCCAGGGGGTTCTGGAGGTCGATGATTACGGGCTGATCTTGCGGGCCAAGTTCACCGCCGTACCGGGGCGCCAGTTCATGATCCGCAAGGAGGCCTTTGTCGCCGTACAGAAGGCATTTGAGGAGAATGGCATCGAATTCGCCAAACCCGTCATTCGCGTCGCCGTTGAAGATGACGAAGAGGAGAGAACGTTGGCGGCGTCCAAAAAAAACGCGGCCATTGGCGCCGCCGCATCGACGACGACGGCTCCCTCCACGGTCGAGGCCTGACAGGGACGCTGCCGTTTGTTTCACGAATTTGTACTGACGAGGCATAAAATGTATCTGAAAACGGTTCCCTTATGTGTATTGGCATTGTTGGTCATCATTCTGCCGACGGAGAGTTTCGCTGCCAACTACGAGGCGTTCTTTGGCAGATACGTCGGCAGTACCGTTGGCGAGGAGCCAAAGCGCGACATCAAGGTGACGATCAAACCTTCCGAGCGGGGGTTCAATGTTACCTGGAGCACAAAATCAACCCGGACCGACGGCAAAATCAAGGACTCCCGTTTCTCGATCAACTTCCGCTCAAGCCGACAACAGAATGTCTTCGGGTCGGCGATGGGCAAGAACATGTTCGGTCACGAAAAACCCCTTGATCCCTTAAAGGGCGACCCCTACGTCTGGGCGATCGTCGACGGCAAGACGATGACCGTGAATTCCCTTCTGATTAATGAAAACGGCGGCTACGAAATCCAGACCTATAAACGGACCCTGGTTGACGGCGGCATGTCACTTGAATACTCCCGCGTTCGCAATGGCGAGGTGCTGAAGAAAATTCGCGGACAGATGAAAAAAGTCAAATGACCGCTCCCGCCCCGGTACTCTGTTATTGACGCAAAGCCATGTTCGCAGATGCGCTTATCTGCTCCGGTTTTGCTCTAGTACCCGGCCTTGTCATCGACCGCATGACCGCGCTTGGGAATCAGCATCGTGCGCTCGAACGAAATGACCTCGGTACCTGATTGATTTTTCCCCGTCGTTTTGATCGTCACAATCCCTTGCGTCGGCCGCGACCTGCTTTCGCGAATGGCCAGCACCTCGCTTTCCGCATAAAGCGTATCGCCATTGAACACCGGTGCGGGCATCCTGACCTTGTCCCAGCCGAGATTGGCGATGGTCTTCTGTGACACATCCGAGACGCTCATGCCGGCGACGATGGACAGCGTCAGGCAGCTGTTGACCAGCGGTTTGCCGAACTCGCTCTTGGCCGCGTATTCGGCATCGAAGTGCAGCGGATGCTGGTTCATGGTCAGCAGCGTGAACCAGGTGTTGTCGGTCTCGGTAATCGTCCTGCCCGGACGATGTTCGTATATGTCGCCGACCTTGAAATCTTCAAGATATCTTCCGTAGGATTCACGATATCTGTTCGGCCCTACTTCCTTTGCGTCCGCAACCATTTCAATCACCCTCAACCAGATGGATTCAGAACAGCTTCACGAATTCACGGTTCCCCGCATGCTCGCAACCCATTCTACGCGTTTTCGCAGTCATGCAAAAAGCCTACATTGGCGGAAGGGTCGCCATAGTTCCGTCAGTTAACCCAAAGCAGACAAACGTGAGGAGATCAATTGGCGGCGCCAAACCCGTGGCACCAGTCTTCTACGGACGATGACCGGCGCCGCCTTAAAATGAAACACGCTCTATTTCGTCAGCGTATAAGTCTTGCCAATTTCAGGTTTTAGGACATCTACTTTTAGCCCCAGCTTCTTGACCTCGGCCTCATATTCATCCGGTGTACCCATCCAGCCCGGTTTTCCTTTGATGCGAAAGTGTTGGGGAATGGCGGTCTTTAGGTTTGGATTATCCGTCATCAATAGCTTGGTCGCAAACGCCGCGTCGTCGGGGTGCATCATATAGCGGCCAGCTATCGGTACCATGACGACATGCGGCTGATAGCGCATCCCATATAATTGCAGATCCAAGGTCAGTCCCGTACTTCCCGCCATCAAAACCTTCAGTCCGTTTTCGAAGGTGATCAGATAGCCGGCGGCAACCCCACCGTAACGACGGTTGTCAGCACTGATGCCGGTACCATGTACCGCGTGGACCATCTGGACCGTAATTCCACCCAGCTTGAAACGGCCGCTAATGGCTCCGCCATACACCTGTTTCTTTGATCCGCCCAATTTGGCGACTCTTCCAGCCATCCAGCCGCCAAGTTCCGCCGGTGCGAAGATCATGGCACCGGTATTGGCCGCAATGTCCACGGCCTGTCCCTGGTCGTCACCGTGTCCAGCCGTAGCCAGGATTAAATCGACCTCACCCTTTTTATAATGGTCGACACCAAAAGGCGCATCCTTGTTACCCTTGATCCAAGGGTTGATTAATATCACCTTTCCTTCAGGGGATTTTAGCCTGAAATGCTGATTCCCGTAAAATTGCATTTCCACTTCGGCGGCATCCACGGTTCCAATAAGAAGAACCGACAGCACCATCGGCAAAGCGATTAAATGGCTTATAAATCGTATGAAACTCATATTCTTCTCCCTGTTTTAGCTTGATTGCCGCCAAATATTGTAGGCACTTTAAGACCCGGAGGCTAATTATATTCATTCCAAACAATAGCCAAATGAATTTTCCGAAATTGGCCGAGACTGTTGAAAAACTCGCTGAAGATGGCGGGCGGATTTTTCCGCTCTCAGAGTTCCAGCCGATATCATGGTCAGCAACGTAAACCAGGTGTTGTCGGTCTCGGTAATCGTCCTGCCCGGGCGGTGTTCACAGACATCGCCGACCTTGAAGTCCTCAAGATAGCGCCCGCAGGATTCGCGGTAGCGGTTCGGTCCGACCTCTTTTGCTTCGGCGACCACGCCTACTCTCCCGCCATCGCCAGAACGTCGCCCGGTCTGGAATAAGCCAGCAGATCAGCGATGCTGTCGATGTCTTCCAGCCCGAGCAGGCCGGCGGCCAGTGCCTCGATCTGCTCATTGTCGAGGTAGGGACTGACCAGTCCGTCGAACTTGGTCCTGAGTTCGCCATCGCTGACGAAGTTGCCGGGTTCGCCCTTCGGTTCCTCGATGAAGATGTCGAACGTGCCTTTCGTTGTGGTCAGGGTCGCCGAGCCCGCCATGTTGTCCGGGAACGCCGCTTCGGCCCGTTCACCGACATCCGTGGTTACCTTCCTGCACAGTGCGAGCGTATCGGTATCGGCGATGTGGCGGGCATAATCATCCCACACCATGTTGCCTTCGCGGATCACCACGGCGGCGCAGAACGGCATCGAGAATTGCCCGTCGACGACACTTTTCGGATGGTGTTTCAGGTCTTCCGGGCCGCCGATAATATTCCACGCAGTTTGCGACACGCCGATCCGCACGGACTGGATATCATCGACGGACAGATCGTGTTCGGCCATCAACTGGCGAATGCCGTCCAGCGGCGCGTGGCTGTAACGGCACGACGGATAGGGTTTGACGGCAATCGCCAGGGTTTCCCAGTGATCGCCCAGACCGGCCACGGCTTTTGCCGGATCGGGATCGGGCGCATAGGCATTGAGGAACCCGGCCTTGCCTTCGATTGGATCGACGGCACCTTTGAACCCCTCACCCGCCAGTGTCGCCGCCATCAGGCCGTTCATCGCTGCCTGACCGACGTGCGAGCGTTTGGTCCAGCCGCCTTGATGCAGGAACTGCATCGAACCGGCGGCCTGACTGAGCGCGATGCCAAAAGCGCTGGCGATGGTCTCGGCATTATGGCCGAAGATCATGCCGGCTGCTGCCGCCGCACCGAAAATCCCGCAGGTCGCGGTCGGGTGATAACCGCGGTTGTAGTGATCCGTCGGACCGAGCGCCAGACTGAGCCGGATCTGGATTTCGTAGCCGGCCACCACGGCGGCGATAACCTCCCGGCCCGACGCGCCCACCATTTCGGCGGCGGCAAAAGCGGCCGGGACAATCGGCGCGCTCGGGTGCAACGATGCCGCCGCGTGGGTATCATCGAAATCAAGCGAATGGGCGAGCGTGCCATTGATCAGCGCCGCCGCCGGCGCGCTATAGCCGCGCCTGTCACCGATCACACTACAAGGACCGCCCGACAGACCGAGCTTCTCGACAGCGGCAATCAGGCTCGGCGTCGATTCCGCATCGTGACGCGACCGCAGCGCGACACCGGTCATATCAAAAATCAGCTGTTTGGCCCGGCTCCGCACACCACCCGGCACATCGTCATATTTGAGCCCGGCGGCAAAAGCTGAAAGCGCTCCGGTAATGTCAGCCACAATCCATCTCCTTCAAAAAAAAATCCCGGACCCTGCCCTGCAACAGGGGCAAGCCGTGTCAGAACGATAATCCAACCGTCCCTTTCACTAAACCCCCATTTACCCCCATAAACCCCCATCTTTTTCCACCCCCGACTGCGCCACGCAACAAAAACCCCGGACTTCCGCCATTCCGCCCAAGCGGAGAATTATGATCGTATGCAAAAACCCCCACTTTGCCCCCAGACCACCCGATAAAACCCCACCTTTACCCCCATATTATCTTCCTTGCGACTTCTTCCTCCCCACCTGTGGGGGAGGATTGAGGTGGGGGGACTCACATAAAGCGGCGAAGCCTCCGTAAATATCCTCCGCACCGAAACCCCTACATTTCCCTACATATACAACTGAAAACATCACGTTGTCGGGGTGGATGTCGGGTTTTTCCCGGCCCGTTGGAACGTCCAATATTTTCCCATTCTTTCCTTCGTCATAACCGCCCTCTCCTCTTGTCATGACCGGGCTTGACCCGGTTATCCACGGAAGACCGGCACAATTACTAAAATCCGGGATTTCCGCAAAAAAAGGCGTGGATACCCGTGACAAGCACGGGCACGACGGAAGAGAGAATAGTGGCCTGCAAAGCAAAAATTAACAAAACCTAATTAGGGAATATAGTCATATTTTGATGGATTTGTCAAGGCTTTTATCGCGGGCACAGGCTTGACGAGTGCTACATTGATGCCAGTAGAGCATCGTAGTCGGCGTGTGACCCAATCCAGAACCACGTCATTGTCGGCTCGCCATCGACCGTGTCGCGATAGCCCACGGCACGGTAATTCAGACTGATGCGAACGGAATAAACGGCGTGTTTGGCACTGACGCACTTAAACCGCAGGCCGGGATGCGTGAGGTCCGCGCGCCAACGCGCATAAGCCCGAACAGCTTGACGCCGCATCTCGGGTGGCAGCGTATCAAAATAACGCCAGAATGTTTTAGTGGTTCTTGAATTCACTTCTGCGGACGATTTGAGGGATCAAATGGCAACCCATCCCCGCATGCGACTTCGTCCCGCGCCTCCTGAACCAAGGTGCCAAGCGCGTCCTGTGACGCAGCAAAGCGCTCGTCCCAGCCGTGCTCTGCCTCGGCCTCCCTGTGAAGGACCGCAAGTTCCTGCTCGGGCACAGATTGCAGCCACTCGGCGATGCCTTTGTCCTGTATGTCACGCGTGACACGCATGAGTTTGGTTCCAGTCGTATTAATGTGATCAAAATTCAGATATATCTTACGCAAAATGGGGATGGGGTGCAAATTGACTATACCCGTCGATATCAATCAGGTTCTCTCAACAAATTCATGGGGAATTGAGCTAAGGTGCGGAGCTTGTGAAATGAAGATAAGTATACGGCCCAGAATAATACCCCAGAAACTTGTCCGAAGGGAAGGCTTTGCCCTGGTGCAGTAGAAAACGACCGTCAGGAATCGGACATGGAACTTCAGGATATAAAGGCAGTATTTTGCGATGGGAAGAAAAAATTTTCCATAACCGAGGCTAACGCGCTTGTAAATATTGTTTACGAAAAGTCCGTGAAAATTAATACCACAGACCGCTTTCATGGGCGATTCTTTTACGAGATTATGCCACTGGTAGCAATTGCCACCAATTGGTCCAACCTGAGTACATAGGTAACAGATTAGCCCGACAACATAGGTAACAGGTCGTCAAGATGTCTGCGGAGGTGCTGACATGAGTTGGAAAGAGACCTGTATTATGGATGAGCGGATGAGATTTGTGCTTGCGTGTAGC
>JAJFIJ010000370.1 GCA_021775105.1 Rhodospirillales bacterium
CGGTGATGGATGTCTGGCAACCAACACCCGACAAAAAAGTGATCATTAATCTACCAGCGACGGTGGAGATGTCGACGCCCAACATCTACGCCGACCAGATCGAGTGGATGGACCGCAACATTAAGCACCGTGACTGTGTGATCCTGTCATTGCATCCGCACAATGATCGCGGTACAGGAGTCGCCGCCGCAGAGCTTGGTGTAATGGCCGGAGCTGACCGGATTGAAGGCACGCTGTTTGGCAATGGCGAGCGCACCGGTAATGTCGACGTCGTGACGCTGGCGATGAACATGTACACGCAGGGCATTACCCCTGATCTGGATTTTTCAGATATCAACGAAGTCATGCGTGTCGCCGAACACTGCAATCAACTGCCCGTACACCCGCGTCACCCCTATGTTGGCGATCTGGTTTTTACTGCGTTTTCCGGATCCCATCAGGATGCTATCAAAAAAGGTTTTCAGGCGCTTGAGAAAGCCAATTCAGAATTGTGGGAAGTGCCTTATCTGCCGATTGATCCGGCCGATGTCGGGCGCAGTTACGAATCTGTCATTCGTATCAATTCGCAATCTGGCAAAGGCGGTGTCGCGTATATCATGGAGACCGACTACGGCATCGAAATGCCAAGGCGGTTGCAGATTGAGTTCAGTCGCGTCGTTCAACAGCAGGCCGACGATGAAGGGCTGGAACTGTCATCCGAAGACATCTGGAGGGTTTTCGAGGAAACCTATCTTTCTTCCGCCGGAAAATACGGGTTCGGTCAGTACCGCACCGTACCCGACGCCCATGCCAGTGAAATTCGCAACCTGACGGCAACCATTACCGATGGCGGCTCGGATGTGGAAATTACCGGCAAGGGTACAGGCCCGATTGATTCCTTCATTGACGCTTTCACTATAAAAACCGGGCATTGTGTCAAAGTGGTTGATTACCACGAACACGCCATCGGTCGCGGTGCCGACACGCAGGCTGTGGCTTTCGTAGAGGTCGAAGTGAACAATGGTCCGGCGTTGTTCGGTGTCGGTCGCGACGCCAACATTACGGAAGCATCACTGAAAGCCGTTATCAACGCCGTCAACAGGGTAGTTGGATAACCGGAATTCCGACCGCATGTTCTGGTCCATCGGGCTGTCATGCGGTCGGGGGTTTCTGCTGATTATATGACCTGGGCTTCCGGCAGGTCCGGAGTTCTTTCGAGGCCCCATTTGGCAGTCGGGTCCGGTTCAATGCGTTAAATGGCAAATACGGTCAGGCGAAGTTAATATCGACAGACAAGCCGAAGATCACTATATCTTCGCCTATGGAAAATTTTCTCGGGCTTTTCCTCGGCCTCGGCCTCTTGTCGACCCTGATTGTTCTGGTCATCGGCATCATCTCGTTTGCCGTGCACGGGCCGTTTTATCAACGCCATGCCAATCATCTGATGCGCCTGCGCGTCCTGTTTCAGGGGATCGCAGTGGCGACACTGGCGATCATCGTTTATATGGCAGCCCGCTGAACCATGGTTACGTTGACAAAAATCTATACGCGCGGGGGCGATACGGGGGAAACGTCGCTTGGCAGCGGCAGCCGTGTCAAAAAACATGATCTTCGCGTTGCCGCTTATGGAACGTCTGATGAAGCCAATGCCGTTATTGGTATCGTCCGGCTGCATACCAAAGGCAATGCCGATGCCATGCTGGCCCGGATACAGAACGACCTGTTTGATCTGGGGGCTGATCTGTGCACACCTGAAGGTGAAAATAAAAGCGAAGGTGCGCTTCGCATCGTGCCCGAACAGGTCGAACGGCTTGAGCGGGAAATTGACACCATGAACGACAATCTAGAACCGCTGACATCGTTCATTCTTCCGGGCGGCACCCCGGCTGGCGCGCATCTTCATCTGGCCCGTACGATTGTCCGTCGTGGCGAGCGTTTGATGACGGAACTTGCCGAAACCGAACCGGTCAATCCTGACGCCATCAGGTATATGAACCGCCTCTCCGATCATCTGTTTCAACTCGCCCGCCACGTCAATGAGGATGGTAATTTGGATGTTTTGTGGGTTCCCGGCGACAACCGTTAATTGATCTCTGAAATGCGTTCCTGAATTCTTGTTCTATTGCGTCGCAAACTGAACAAATCAATACGCACAGGTGCCTTGACCGTGGGTTTTACTGGTCCTATTGTGCACCTGCGAAGGGGCGGGAATGGCCTTTTGGCATGGTCCTGAGGAAAGGTTCCGGGATATTTTCGGAACCTTGTTTTTCAACTCTTTTTTTAAGGCTAGTCGTTGATGAAAGTCCTGGTCGCTGTAAAGCGGGTTGTCGACTACAACGTCAAGATCAGGGTTAAATCTGATCAGACAGGCGTCGAAACCCAGAATGTTAAAATGTCGATGAATCCGTTCGATGAGATCGCCGTTGAAGAAGGTGTGCGTCTCAAGGAAGCGGGAACCGCTGACGAATTAATCGCCGTTTCTATTGGCCCAAGCCAGTCGCAGGAAACCATCCGCACAGCGCTGGCGATGGGTGCGGACCGGGGTATTCTGGTTGAAACCGACGCCGATGTTGAGCCGCTGGGCGTGGCAAAATGCCTGAAAGCGTTGGTTGACAAAGAAAGTCCGGATCTTGTTATCGTCGGCAAACAGGCGATTGATGATGATTCCAGCCAGACCGGCCAGATGCTGTCAGCCCTTCTCGGGTGGTCGCAGGGAACATACGCTTCCAAGCTTGCGCTTGATGGCGATACCCTGAACGTGACCCGCGAAGTCGATGGTGGCCTGGAAACGGTGGCGCTCAAGATGCCGGTTATTGTGACGGCGGATCTCCGTCTCAACGAGCCGCGCTACGCATCATTGCCGAATATCATGAAGGCCAAGAAAAAGCCTATTGATACAACAACTCCCGATGAACTGGGCGTTGATGTCGCTCCCCGTTTGACCATTGTTTCCGTCACCGAACCGCCCAAGCGCGACGCCGGTGTGATGGTCGAAGACGTTGCCCAATTGGTGGATAAACTCCGGAACGAAGCGAAGGTCATCTGATGAGCACATTAGTCATTGCCGAACACGACAATTCGGAACTGAAACCCGCCACCCTTCATGCCGTCACCGCTGCTGCCCAGATCGGCGACGTTGACGTGCTGGTGGCCGGATCTGATTGTGGCGCCCCGGCCGAAGCCGCCACCAAAATCAGCGGTGTTCAGAAAGTCCTGAAAGCCGACAACAGCCTGTACGCCCATGATCTTGCTGAAAACCTGGCGCCGTTGATCGTTTCACTGGCGGCAAATTACAGCCATGTCCTTGCTCCAGCGACATCCGCAGGAAAGAACGTCATGCCACGTGTTGCGGCATTGATGGACGTTGCGCAAATCTCGGAAATTATTTCGGTTGAAAGCGAAGATACTTTCGTCCGTCCGATTTATGCGGGCAATGCCATGGCCTGCGTGAAATCGACCGATGCGACCAAGATCATCACGGTACGGACGACTGGATTTGATGCGGCTTCTGAAGAAGGTGGCAGCGCCGCAATCGAAGATGTTGCCGCCGGTGACGATGCGGGCCTGTCGTCTTTTGTTGGGGCCGAGCTGACCAAATCCGAACGCCCGGAACTGACCAGCGCCAAAATCGTCATATCCGGCGGTCGCGGCATGCAGTCGGGTGACAACTTCGCCATGCTTGAACAGGTCGCCGACAAGTTGGGGGCCGCCGTTGGTGCCAGTCGGGCCGCTGTTGATGCGGGGTTTGTTCCAAACGACTATCAGGTCGGTCAGACCGGCAAGGTCGTTGCACCGGAGCTTTATATTGCTGTTGGCATTTCAGGTGCCATTCAGCATTTGGCCGGAATGAAGGACTCCAAAGTCATTGTTGCCATTAACAAGGATGAAGAAGCACCAATCTTTCAGGTCGCCGACTATGGTCTGGTTGCTGACCTGTTTGACGCCGTACCTGAACTTTCGAAAGAACTGGACGGTTAGACCGTTCGTTGACACATAACAATAACCAATGCGGTAACATGCCGCGCAAAGGAACCAATTGATGTCATTGGAAATCAAAAAGATCGGAGTTGTCGGTGCGGGACAGATGGGCAACGGGATTGCCCATGTCTGTGCAAAGGCC
>JAJFIJ010000038.1 GCA_021775105.1 Rhodospirillales bacterium
TACCCACCGGTAGCGGTTTCAAAAGCGACGGTGAACGGGCTGATGATTCAGTTGTCAGCGCCAAGTTGGCAGATGGCTCGACCGTTGAATTTACCAGAAATGATGATGGCGACTTTGTTATTGGCGGATTCAATGCCGAAGACCTTGAATCCGTGATGGAAACACTGACGGTCACGCCGCCGCTTAATCACGATGAAGATTTCACACTTCAATTGACGACCCAGGTTTCCGAAAGCGATGGTGCGACAGAAACTACGGTTGCCACCAAGCAGGTGAATGTAGAGGCCGATGCCGATGCGCCTGAATTGACGGTTACAGATAGTGTTTCAACACTTGAAGATGCCGGTCGTGTTGCTCTTGAGATTAATGCGGAAAAAACGGATCCGTCCGAAGTCATGTCCATCTCGATTGAAGGAATTCCGGAGGGGGCGACGATTGAAGCGGAATATCCACCTGAATCAGGCCAGTTCATTGAATTGCCGGTTGAGGAAGGCGTCGCGTCTGTTCCGACGCAATTCATGAATTCTCTGTTTATTACACCGGCAGCGGATTCAAACAAAGATTTCACGCTGACAGTCAAGGCGACATCTACCGAGCCTGACAACAATGATGAGGCGTTTACAACTGCGGATATTACGGTTGACGTACAAGGTGTCGCCGACGATGTAGATCTTGACGGCAATCTGGGCACTGATGTTCATGCTGTTGATGAAGCCGGAGACGTTACAGGAGAGGTTACTTACGATCTCGATATCAACGCGGCCCTTAACGATACCGATGGTTCAGAATCATTATCGATCACCATTCGGGTGGTTGAGGGAGCAGATGTATTCGACGAAAATGGCGACAGGGTTACCTTTGGTGAAGCTGGACAAGTCACGATTTCCAGCACCGCCGAAGGTGTTTCAGAAGATGCCCAGTTTACCAGTGAAGGTAATGGCGTCTATACGATTACTGCCGGTTCACAGGAAGAAGTTCAGGCCATTCTGGATGGCCTCAAGCTTGAAGTTGGTTCCGGTGTAACAACGGATTTCGAACTGGAAGTGACCGCAGTCAACACCGACGCCGAAGTGTTTGACGACGACGGTGATACCTACACGGATTCCAATACGACGGAAATCCTGATTCCGGTTGAGGTTGCCAATAATCCGACGATAGGTGTTCATGCTGCAGAAGGTTATGAAGACGCGCCGATCGCACTTAATCTGGAAGCCTCATTAACAGATATGGAAGGAGAAACGCTCTCCATTACCATCAATGATATCCCGGAAGGTGCGACGCTGACATCCGGTGGTACTGTGCTTGAGGTTGTTGACGGGAAGATCACGTTCAGCGAAGCACAAATCAATGGTGGTATTCTGGATGATTTGCATATTCAGGCCCCTCAGGATTCCAGTGAAGATTTCTCGCTGAGCGTTACGGCGACATCGACGACTGATGATGGCGATATCGCAGAGGTCGACATGGACTTGCCGGTTCAGGTTACGGGTGTTGCCGATGAAGCCGACCTCAATCCGGATGATGCTGTTGGTGATGCCGGGGAAGCCATTCCGTTGACGATTGATGTCGGGCTTAACGATTCCGATGGTTCGGAAACATTGTCCATCACCATTGAGAATATTCCGGAAGGAGCGGTGCTGTCTGCCGGAACCGTGAATGATGACGGGTCCGTTACGTTGACGCCCGAGCAGTTGAATGGTCTGACGATTACACCTGCTGAAACCCAGGGCGATAACTTCACATTAATGGTTCGTGCGACAACGTCCGAAGACGATGGCGACACGGCCACCGTTTCCGAAGTGCTTAACGTTGTCCTTGATGAAGGTGCAGAGGCACCAACCGTGACGCTGGGTGACTCTCAGGGCTTCGAAGATACCGCCATTCCGCTGAACATTGATATTGCACCTGAAGATCTGGGTGAAACATTGTCGGTGACCATCAGTGGCATCCCCGAAGGGGCAACGCTGTCGGCCGGTACGCTGAATGCGGACGGATCCTATACGTTTACTGACGAAATGATCGAAGCCGGCGTTCTCGCTGATTTGACAGTTACACCTCCAGCCGACTCGAATGTCGATTTCAATCTGAATGTCGCTGTTACGTCCACGGATGGCGACGATCAGATTACGGTTACGGATACCCTCGCTGTTGATGTTGTCGGGGTTGCTGATGATCCGAACCTGACGACAGCTGATGCTTCTGGAGGAGAAAACACCGCCATTGAGCTTGATCTGACGTCGTCTCTTAATGATGTTGATGATTCAGAATCGTTGTCGATTACAATTTCCAACGTCCCGGAAGGTGCGACCTTATCAGCGGGAACTGTCAATCCGGATGGAACCGTGACGCTTAACCCGGATCAACTTGTTGGCCTGACGATTACGCCTGCGGTTAATTCCGAACAGGATTTCGCGCTTCAGGTGACGGCCACATCAACTGAAAACGATGGTGATACCGCTTCAGTTAGTGGTGTTATCAATGTTGATGTTGTCGGGGGTGCAGATGTTCCGACATTAACCCTTACTGATGCAACGGGCAACGAAGACAGCGCAATTGCATTGTCAATTGACGCCGCTCTTTCTGATGAATCTGAAACTTTAAGTGTTACAATTTCCGGAATTCCGGAAGGTTCTGTATTGATGTCCGGAGACAGCGTCATCGCGATTTCCGATACGGGAATCGCCAATCTATTACCTGAGCAACTTGAAGGTTTAACAATCACGCCACCGGAGGATTCCAACACGGATTTCTCGTTGACGGTGACGGCAACTTCGACAACAGAAGGCGGGGAGTTTGTTGATACGACGGCAACCATGGATGTCGAAGTAAAAGGAGTCGCCGACGCGCCGACGCTACAGACTGCCGATGCAACTGGCACTGAGGACAATGCAATCGCGCTTGATATCAGCTCTGCGCTTACGGATACAGACGGTTCGGAAAGCCTTTCCATTACGATTTCCGGTGTGCCGACGGGGGCAGCTTTGTCTGCAGGAACCGACAATGGTGATGGAAGCTGGACATTAACTTCGGATCAACTGGACGGCCTGAGTGTTACGCCGCCATCTGATTTTGATGGTGAATTCGATCTGATTGTGGAAGCGACTTCAACCGACACGGAATCGGCAGGAGAAACGCAATCCATCGATACCGCCACCGTTAGCGGGACCATCCATGTAACCGTTGAAGATGATGCGGAACCGCCTGTTCTGGTGCTGGATGATGTGGTTGGCGACGAAGATACACCGATTGCCTTGAATATTGATGCATCCGCGTCTGATGGATCGGAATTGCTTTCCATTACCATTAATGGCCTGCCGGAAGGAGCTACCCTGTCAGCCGGGACCGTGAACCCGGACGGGTCCGTTACGTTGACACCGGACGAGATTGTTGGATTGACGGTCACGCCGCCTGAAGATTCAAATGTGAACTTTGATTTAACGATCACGGCAACCTCACAAGACGGAGACCAGACATTCACGACCTCGGATACAATGAGTGTGGATGTTGAAGGTGTTGCAGATATTCCGACCTTGAGTGTTTCCATTGGAGATGGAACAGTAATTGGGGAGTCAGGAAAACCTGGCCATGGGTTTGGTGATGACAACCACTCTCATGATGGACCTCACCCGAGCGAAGGTAATCAGGGCGAGGGAAATGGTGAAGGCCAGGCTGGTGGAGATGATAATGCCGTCGGGACCGTATTTCCGCTGACGATTGAATCCCAAGTTACGGATACGGACGGTTCAGAGAGCCTGTCTATCACTGTCAGTGGCTTGCCGGACGGCGTGGTGCTTTCTGCCGGGACACTTAACGATGATGGAACCTGGTCGCTGGAAGCGGGTGATGTTGAAGGTTTGAATATGTTTGTTCCAGAAGGAATCGGAACAGATTTCAATATCCTGGTCACCTCGACCTCCACGGATAGTGAGCCAGATGGCGAGATCGCTGGTACCGATACCGCGAGTGTTTCAGAATCCATATCCATTGATCTGGACACAGAAGCCGATGCGCCGACCCTCGATGTTTCCGACGCTACCGGCAACGAAGACGGTTTGATCGCGCTTAATATAGACGCCGCTTTGACGGATACAGATGGTTCTGAAACGCTGTCGGTTACCATCGGCGGAATTCCTGCTGGTGCATCCCTGTCGGCTGGAACGGACAATGGCGATGGCACATGGACACTCAATCCCGCGGAACTTGAGGGCCTGAGCGTGACCCCACCTCATGATTCTAATGTTGATTTTGACCTGACCGTTACGGCGACTTCTACCGAAATGGCGAACGGTGTTACAGCGACGACAACAGCGACGATTAATGTTGATGTC
Source organism: Rhodospirillales bacterium (assembly GCA_021775105.1). GTDB lineage: Bacteria > Pseudomonadota > Alphaproteobacteria > Rhodospirillales > Casp-alpha2 > JAJFIJ01. Next base: position 4,329 of record JAJFIJ010000038.1, read on the forward strand.
GTCGGGGTCGCAGACACGCCTGCTATTGATGTTTCCGTCGGCGAGGGCACCGTTGTTATAAGCGAAGGTGGAGAGGGTGGCGAGGGCGGAGAGGGTGGCGAGGGCGGAGAGGGCGGAGAGGGCGGAGAGGGCGGCGAAGGTGGTGATCCTCTCGGTTCGGAATTCCCGTTGAGCGTTAATGCTGAACTCAGCGATACCGATGGTTCCGAAACCTTGTCAATAACGATTGGTGGATTACCAGATGGTGTAACATTATCCGCTGGAACCTCAAATGACGATGGCTCCTGGAGCTTGAATAGTACCGAACTCAATGGGCTTACGATGTTTGTTCCAACTGGTGTCGATACCGATTTTGATTTCTCGGTGACTTCTACGGCTACGGAGAATGATGGAGATACGGCAAGTGCTTCTCAAACTGTTTCTGTTAACGGTGACGATGCGGCAGATGGCGCAAATCTGGAAGTGTCGGATACAGTAGGTGACGAAGATAGTGCGATTGCACTGGGTATTTCAGCCAGCCTGAACGACACGGATGGTTCGGAGACGCTTTCCATTACGATTTCTGACATTCCAGAAGGCGCAACCCTTTCTGCAGGAACCGTCAACCAAGATGGTTCAGTTACCCTGACGTCTGATCAATTGGATGGCCTGACAATCACACCCGCAGAAAATTCGAATGTTGATTTTGATTTGACGGTTAGCGCGACCTCAACTGAGTCATCAAGCGGTGAAACGTCTGTCACGACCTCTACAATTGGCGTTGATGTCACAGGTGTTGCTGATACGCCAGGCGCTACTGCACAGGATGAGAGCGGTGTTGAAGACAACTGGATCCAGCTCAATCTGGACAGCCAGATATCGTCCGATAGCGATGGTTCGGAAACCCTGTCTATTATCATCTCCGGTGTTCCGGAAGGTGCGGTCCTGAACCCCGCCACGAATAATGGCGATGGCACATGGTCGGCAACTGCGGATGAACTTCCCTCTGTTTGCATCCTGCCACCGGACGATTTCTCCGGCGAGATCAATATGACTTTGTCCGTCACGACAACTGAAAATGACGGTGATACGGCGACAGCAGATGTGCCGTTCACGGTAACTGTTGCCCCGGACGCAGATAGTCCAGATGTTGATATCAGTGCAGCGCAGGGACTGGAAGATACAGCGATTGATCTGGATATTTCAGCAGCCGTTACGGATGCGTCGGAAACTTTGTCGATTACGATTTCTGATATTCCTGATGGCGCTACCCTTTCAGCAGGTACCATTAATCAGGATGGTTCTGTCAGTCTGACAGCGGATCAACTGGATGGATTGCAAATTACACCACCAGCAGATTCCAACGTTGATTTCAACCTGACCGTTACAGCAACCTCTCAGGATGGCAATGACACGGCAACGTCAGTGTCCAGCCTGCCAGTGGGTGTCACCGGCGTTGCTGACGCGCCAACCCTGACGGTGGAAATAGGTGAGGGTGAAGTCAGTACGACAGGTGCCGATACTATTGATGTCACAATTGATATGAACAACGTTACCAGTACGGATAGCGGGTTCTCCGTGACAGCGCGATCTATTGATGAGGCCGGAAACCCGACGGATCCGTCCGTTGACAACATCAGCTTCCGTACAAGTTACCCTCAAGGTTTCGGTGTAAGTGGTGAGGCTTCGGGAGCAGATTCCGAACTTGGTTTTGACAGCGATAGCGGCACATCCGAACAGATGATCATTTCGTTTGATGAAGACGTTTCTTCTGCCGATGTCTCCTTTGCCTGGAAACATGCAGGTGAGGATGCTGTATATGATCTCTACAAGGACGGCGTCAAAGTTGGCGAAGGCGTTATTGTTGGTGGCAGTGACGGTATTGACCCGGCCGTAACACTTTCTACAGATGATGGCAGCTCATTTGATCAGATTGTATTTTCTGCTCCGGGTTCAGGGGATGACTATCTGATCAACTCGATCAGTTTCGAAGCCTCTCAAGGTGGCGAAACCACTGTCGAATATCCTCTGGATATTTCATCCAGCCTGACCGATGCAGATGGATCAGAAACGTTGTCGATTACGGTCAATGGTTTGCCGGAGGGAGCGGTATTGTCGATCGGTACGGTTAATGCTGATGGTTCTGTTACCTTGTCGCCCGATCAACTGGATGGATTGAGTTTAACCGTTCCTGCTGGTGATGCAGACGGGTTTGATTTGAGTGTCAGCGCAACAACAACAGAGAACGACGGCGATACCGTAACCGTCAGTCAGACTGTGAGCGTCGGCGCGTATGATGGAACTGCGGACGGTGTATCACTGAATACGTCAAATTCAACAGGTGACGAAGATATGGCAATCGCCCTGAATGTCAGTGCGGTACTGGCAGATACTGATGGTTCCGAAACTCTGTCGATCAGCATTGGTGGAGTTCCAGATGGAGCAGTTCTTTCTGCCGGAACTGACAATGGAGACGGTACCTGGACGTTGAGTGGTGATCAACTGGAAGGTCTGAGCATTACACCTCCGGCTAATTCCAACACCGATTTCTCGCTCAATGTCAGCGCCACAAGTACTGAAACCACAACCGGCAATACATCCACGTCGACTGCATCGCTTAACGTCGCAGTCAGAGGTGTTGCCGATGCGCCGACTGTCAGCGTAGTCCTTGGGCAGCCGACGGTTAATCAAATTCCTGGCGAAGTTCCCGAACCAACAACCGTGTTTTCGTCAACGTTCACTGGTAACGATGGGTTCGTTGACAATATTGATGGCTGGAGCACAGATTCAGATGCTATTGAAGTCTGGAACTCAACTAGCGGGCACTCAGGAGACGGTGGATTTGTTGAACTCAATGATGACAAGATCAATTATTACGATGATGCTGTCAGTATTGATCGATCATTCCAGACCGAACAGGGTGCAACTTATACATTAACCTTCGAATATTCGCCGCGCGCCGGTTATGACGCCGATGTAAATGAGTTCCAAATTAAGGTAGACGGTGATGTCCTAGAAACTCTGGCTCCTGATGGGTCAAACAATTCCGACAACGTGTGGCAATCACATACGATAACCTTTGTCGGTACGGGTGAACCGATGGAACTCGAATTTTTGTCAACGGGCGATGCCGAAAAATACGGACGCGGAATTCGCCTCGATAATATTGAAATGACAGAGACATTGTCCGCCGATACCGGCGAAACCATCGTTGAATATCCTTTGGATATTACCGCAAGTCTGACTGACACAGATGGTTCGGAAAGTCTGTCCATTTCGGTCGGTGGATTGCCGGACGGCGCATCTCTTTCCACAGGTACGGATAATGGAGACGGGTCCTGGACGCTTGATAGTGCGCAGTTGGACAACTTGTCCATGTCTGTTCCTGCAGGTTCAGATGATTTTACTCTGAATGTTTCTGCGACCTCTACTGATGAAGGTGGTGATGAGGCAACCACGACTCAACTGGTTCAGGTTGATACAGCATCTGATGGGTTCACAGGTGTCACCGAAACCGTTGAAGGCGGCGACGGCATGGATGTCCTGTTTGGTAGCGACGGTGATGATGTGATTATTGGCGGTGGCGGTGATGATATCCTCTCCGGTGGGCAAGGTCAGGATGCCTTTGTCTTTGACTCCGAAAGTGGTCATGACATCGTTACCGACCTGATGGAACAGGATACCCTCGTTTTTGAAGGTCAGGAATTCCATATGGATGACTTGATCCTGACCGAAAACGAAGAGGGTAGTGTCGTTGTTTCGTTTGATGGAGTGGAAGGGGCTTCGGTGACACTGGAAGGTGTTAGCAAGGACGACTTTGACGCTAATAACAATGGTGATGCCAGCGATGGTTATTCCGTAACTGAAGATAACGGTACAGTCACGATTACAATCGACAACATCAGCTAAGTCGGGTTTTAGCATAGAGAAGGCGGCGACCTGGAAATCAGGTTGCCGCTTTTTCGTTTGCCCTGGTCTTTCGGATTTGGAGGAAAGATATATATTGTATACAATATATAAATCAGGACGGCGATAGCGAGGAGCCAAGATGACCATTGCGGAAGAATTGGCACACCGGGCGCTGACCATTCAATATGACGACTTACCGGAACAGGCCATCCATTGGGCAGAAATTGGCTTTCTCGATACCATCGGCGTAACTCTGGCGGGCAGTCAGGAATTTTGTGTCAGAATTTTGCGCGGGCTGCCAGGTGTTGGCGAATCAAAAGGCCCGTGTCTGACATTTGATAATCAACAACGCTGCGACCTTCTGGATGCGGCGATGATCAACGCAACGGCTTCTCATGCCCTCGATTTTGACGACTTTGCGTCCGGTATCGGTGGACATCCATCAGTCCCATTGGTGCCCGCGATTCTGGCTGTTGGTGATATCCAGAATGTTTCAGGGCGTCAGGCGATTTCGGCCTATGTAGCCGGATTTGAGGCTGAAAGCCGGTTGGGGCGTGCTGTTCATCCGGTCCACTATGACAAAGGCTGGCACCCGACGGCAACTTTGGGGATCTTTGGCACCGTTATTGCCGTTTCTCATTTGCTGAATTTGGATGAGCAACGCACAGCAACAGCAATCGCCATTGCGTCCTCGTTGGCATCAGGCATAAAGACAAATTTTGGCACTATGACCAAACCCCTTCACATTGGTCATTCCGTACGAAATGGCCTGATGGCAACATTTTTGGCACGTGACGGATTCACCGCTAATTCCGAGTGCTTTGAACATAAACAAGGGTTTCTTGCGGCATTTCAGGGCGAGGATACGTTCGATATATCAAAGCTTTTTGAAAACTGGGCGAACCCGTTGGAAATCGTTGATCCCGGTTTTGGATTGAAACAGTTTCCCTGTTGCGGCAGCACTCATACGGCGATCAATTGCATGATTGACCTTCGTCGTGAACATAATCTTTCACCGGATCAGATTCGGTCCGTGCAGGTTCTGGTTAATCCGAGACGGCTTCCCCATACGGATAATCCGGATCCGCAGAACGGTCTTGAAGGTAAATTCAGCCTGCCTTATCTGATTGCACGTGCGTTGGTCGATGGAGATGTTCGCCTTTGCCATTTTGATGATCAGGCACCATTTGAGCCATCTGTGCGATCTGTCATGGCCAAAATCTCAACGGGTGCGCATCCTGATATGCCCGCACAATCAGATAACCAGTTCGGGTCTGAGGTGGTGATTGATCTTAACGATGGCCGCCGGATCAATCACCGAATAGATCATCGGCTTGGGCGTGGACCCGGTCACCCCATGAGCATGGACGAACTGCGTCATAAATTTGATGACTGTGCAGGACGTGTTTTGACAAGTTCGCGGGTAAGTATGCTTTTTGATAAACTCTTGGGTTTGCGAGAACTTCCACACATTCAAGCCTTGTCGGATGTTATCGCGGGTGATGACAGCACCCAAAAATCAGCTGCGGAATAAGGTTGACTAAAAGGGGCATAGATGTCGGATCATGATGTAATCGTATGCGGGGCCGGTAATGCGGCTCTTTCAGCGGCGCTGGCGGCGCGCGAGAGCGGGGCGAAGGTTCTGGTTCTGGAAAAGGCCCATGAGGATGAAAAAGGTGGAAATTCGTACTTCACGGCCGGTGGGTTCCGCTTCTCTCATAGTGGTCTCGCTGATGTTTGTGAAGATGTGCTGACCGATCTGTCTGATGCAGAACGCGACCAGATTGTCTTGCCCAACCATGACCGTCGACATTTTTATGAACAACTGATGAAGGTCACTCATCATCAGGCAGATGAAGAATTGGCGTGGATATTGATCGATAACTCCCGACCGACCATGGCCTGGTTGCGTGGTCACGGTATTCGGTTTATCCCGATGTTCGGACGTCAGTCTTTTGTCGTCGACGGTAAGCATCATTTCTATGGCGGCGTTAATATTGAGGCTGTCGGTGGGGGGCAGGGGCTGGTCGAAGCAGAGCTCGGTCGTGCACTCAAAATTGGCGTTGAAATCAGATACCAAACCGGTGCGACGCGATTACTGCAAAACAGTGATCGCCGGGTACGTGGGGTCGAGGTCCGTGGACCCGACGGATATTACGAAATTGAAGCTCCGTCCGTAGTTTTGGCCTGCGGTGGGTTTGAATCAAATCCGGAAATGCGCACCCGTTATCTTGGTTCAGGATGGGATCTTTGCCGGGTCCGGGGTACGCGCCACAACATGGGGGATGGTATTCGTATGGCCATCGAAATCGGTGCTCAGCCGTTTGGAAACTGGTCGGGTTGTCATTCGGTTGGCTGGGATATCAGTGCACCTCCGTTCGGTGACCGTGAAGTTCTGGACAACTTCCAGAAACATTCCTACCCGCTGGGTATCATCGTCAATACGAACGGAGAACGGTTTGTTGATGAAGGGGAGGACTATCGCAATCTCACCTATGTTCGCTTCGGGCGCGAAATCATGGGTCAACCCCAACGTACAGGAATCCAGATATTCGACCAGAAAACCGTTGGCATGTTACGCGATGAATATCGTATTCGTCAGGTTACCAAGGTCGAAGCAAATACCATAACTGAACTGGCTGAAGGTCTGGAGATCAGCTCCCTGGCGCTAGAAAAAACTGTGCGGGAATACAATACCGCCTGTCAGGGTGGTGACTATAACCCGGCAATTCTCGACAATGTGCGGACGGAGGGAATTACGCCTGCTAAATCAAATTGGGCGTTACCAATAGATGAACCGCCGTATGTAGCTTATGTGACAACGACCGGAATCACTTTCACCTTCGGTGGGCTTCGAGTTAATTCTAAAACCGAAGTTCAGGATGTTACGGATCGATCAATTCCCGGTCTCTATGCGGCTGGGGAATTGGTCGGTGGACTGTTTTATGAAAATTACCCCGGCGGCAGCGGTCTGATGGCTGGAGCAGTCTTCGGCAAGATTGCTGGCACCCGGGCTGCAGCCCATTCTCTCGAGCGCAATGATGCCGTCTGACATGACTGGGCAAACTGTATCCAGGGCACTTGCCCGGTTCGCCGGTAATCTTGCTTCCGAGCATATTCCACCTGATATCAGGGAACGTGCGAAATGCCTGATGCTTGATGGTCTGGGGATTGCGCTTGCAGCATCACGTTACCCTTTTGCTCGATCGATTCGTGATGGTTTGGTAAATCTTGGAGGTGAAGGGGCATGTTCGATTATTGGATTTGAGCAGAGAATGAATGCCCGTGATGCCGTAGTGATGAACGGTGCTCTCATTCATGGCCTTGATTTCGACGATACCCACATGAAATCTGTTGTTCATGCGACGGCAGCGGCGTTGCCTACAGCGCTGGTCATGGCGGATAAATTAAACACCAGCGGACAGGAACTTCTCATCAGTTATCTGATCGGTATGGAAATCGCGATCCGCATTGGGCTGGCAGCGAATTTCGGTTTTCATCGCCGGGGATTCCATGCGACTGGCGTCGTCAGTCATTTCGCTTCGGCTGTAGTCGCCGGACGTTTGATGGGCCTGGATGAAGACGGTTTGACCGCAGCACAAGGAATTGTCGGTAGCACAGCGATGGCAAGTCAGGAATTTGTTGAAGACGGGGCCTGGAACAAACGTCTGCATCCCGGTTGGGCCGGGGTTGCCGGAATGACGGCAGGGGCTCTGGCGGAATCGGGATTTGTTGCTCCGGATAAACCTTATGAAGGAAGATTCGGACTGTTTCGGTCGATGCTGGATGTAGATGAAAACGAGTTGAACCTGTCGGCAATTTCCGATGGTCTGGGCGATTGTTGGGAAGCCCGGAATTCGGCAATCAAACCTTTCCCGACGTGCCACTTTACCCATGGCGTTGCGGATGCGGCTTTGATACTGAGGGCGCAACACGACATCGATCCTGATCAGGTTGAGCATATCAAAATCAGAATTCCCGCTGAAACCATACCTGTAATCGCCGAACCCGTAGCCAACAAGCTTAGACCGGCCAGCGATTATGATGCCAAGTTCAGCGCCCAATTTATTGTTGCTACAGCGTTGACCAGGGGGCGATTTGGATTGGCGGAACTGGAAGATGAGGTGCTCAATAGTCCTCTTATTCTCGACTTGGCGGAAAAAGTTGAATGTATGGAAGACCCGGACTCCCGGTTTCCGCAGTTTTATTCAGGCGGTCTTCAAATTATCATGCGGAATGGCCAAATATTTGACCATTATGAATCCATCAATCGTGGGGCGGGTGAAAGAGCGCTGACCGAATGTGAGATTGCCAACAAGTTTATGGGCAATGCCACTCAAACCATCAGCACCGGACAGGCAGAGGTCATCAAGGAAGCTGTGATGGGCGTTGAAAAATACCCCGCACGCAAATTGATCGAGTTGCTGCGCGGGTGTTAGTCTGGATCGGGTGGTGCGTCGCGGAAATGTGTCCAGCGCGTCATGCCATCGCGGTTTTCCAGGAAATTCAATAGGGCTGTAACTGAACGGCGGTCATAGCGGGTTCCGGCATCACCCATCAGAATATCCGCTGCTTTTTCAAATGGCATGGCTTTGCGGTAGGCTCGGGTACTGGCCATCCCGACAAACGCGTTGGCGACAGCCAGGATGCGGGCACTGACGATGATCTCCTCTTCCTTCAAACCAAGTGGTCCTCGTCCATCCCAGGTTTCACCGAATTGGCGAATGGTTTCGACCACCGGCCCTTCGAACTCAACTGTCTCCAGAAGATCAACGGTCGTCAGATAAGCTTTGCCTAGCATGGCGCGCTCTTCCGGTGAAAGATCATTGGTTTTGGTCAGTATTTCTTCCGGGATGAATATTTTTCCCAGATTCATCAAATTACCAGCTACATCGACGGTTTTCCCATGCAACTCATCGAGACCCATTTCATGAGCAATTTCGCGCGCAACTTCGGCTACGCGTGACGAATGGTTGGCGGAGAAGGGATCGCGACGATCAACAACGCTGACCAGCGTGTCAGTCAGCTGGCGCATCATTTTTTCGCCACGGCGTTTTTCGTAAGTCAGTTCGGTAATGTCACTGAGAATCATCAGAACCGCTGGAGGAAAGTCCCGGTCGCCACGAAGTGGTACGTGGTATGAACGTATGACCTGTAACGGGTTTTCTTCGTCTTCTCCGTTTTCATCCCCAAAGATAACGGTGTGCTCTATTTTTTCAAAGTCTCGGAGAACGTTCTTGTTAAGTTCCGCATATTTCTGCGCCTTGACCGGGCCGATGACGCTGGCCATGGTTTTACCCATCATATCTTCAATTGCGATTCCGGCTTCATCCGCTGCGGGACCATTTGCAAAGGTATAAAGGGTGTTTTCATCAACGGCGATAATGTGATTGGGTTGATTATCCGTAATCACTTTCATAAATTTCGACATGTTGCCAAACCGCTCAAGGGCAACTTCTGCATCGTGCAAGGCTTTGGTCGCCCGCATCGAGGCACCTTTTTTCCAGACATACAGAATGGCCAGTGTCACGATGACGATAATGCCGATGAAGACACCGAGAATAGTAGTCAGGCGATTGTCGGTAGCAGACAGGGCTTCATCACGGGATATTTTTCTGATCAGCACCCACGGCAGATTTGCAATCTGGCGAGAGGCGGACAGGACTTCGGTGCCGCTATAATCAACCTTGATGCCAAATCCACCGGGACGGCTGAGGGCATAAGCCGCAGCGAGGTCAGGGGTATCAGCCGACATGGATTTTTTGAGGGCAGGAGTCTCATCAGCCAGTGGAGTTAAATATTCAACTGTCGCACCATTTGCTCGCACCAGATAGGTCTCTGAAGTCTTCGACGTTTCACCCGGTTGTTTGAGGCGTTTGAACAGGTCGTTGTCGACGACACGTAACCCGACAACGGCGCCGATGCCCCTGGCACCTTCACTGTCATCCTGAACGCCATAGATGGGCAAGACGAATCCGATGGTCGGGTCACCGGCTGCGCCTTCAAATATATCAATGATTGCCGGTTCACCATCCAGCGCTTGAGCTACTGCTTTGCGAATCCGGCTGGTAATGGGTGGCATGTCGGGTGTTGCGACCAGCGCCTTGCCATCTGCATCAACAAGTCCGATTCCAGCTACACCCGCCCGTTCGATATTAGCAGCAACTTCGCCAACCGGAGCCGGAGCTTTGAATTCAGTACGTTCAGCGGTAGCGATTAGCAAATTACGAAGATAGGTCGCCGACGTCGCTTCGTCTTCGCCCTCTACATCGTCTTCATCCTCCTCGACCTCGGCCTCTGTATCCGGGTCGTCACCCATCATAAGCGCAGCATTCGATTCATCATCTGCACTTTGGTTCGGTTCCGGTTCTGGTTCGGCTTCCTCGCTTGACCCCAGATCAGACATGTAGAGTTGTAATGAGGCGTTTTGCGAAAGCTCTCGCATATAAATGAAATTCTGTTCAACCCAGGCATTGATATCGGCGGTTCGGCTATCGGCGACAATGCCAAGGCGTACCTGCCATGCTTGCACGTCGCGCTGGCGTTCGGCATCAACGAAGGCGAAGACACCGGCAATTGCGCCACCGACGGCAATGACGATGGCAGCAACAACAAGCATTGCCATCTTGTTGAACTGACGGGTATCTTCAGGTTTGCTTTTGGCAGATTCGTCGGTGCCTGTATCTTCGGCTTCAGACGCTCCCCCGTCAGTCTGGGCCATTGCCCGCCTCTCAATAAAAATCACAAACTTTCCAACATCTTACGTGCTGTTCGTTTGGACGCAAGCGAGAATCGATTTGTCTATCACAGTTAAGAGAGCGTTGAAGGTTCCGGTTGCCGTTTGGGCAAGGAAAATATTATTATTGCCAACAGGTTGGGCTGGACGGAACGAATGTGCAGAAAATGTTGGTTGAGGGTTTGATAGTACATGATTAAACAAAGGCAAAATCAGTTCCGGCGGTTTGCTGTTGCATTGATTCTGGGTGCCTTTGTTGCTCAGGCGATTCCAGTTGATGCCTTTGCGGCAGCAAAACCAAAACGCAGTTTTTTCCGGAGCGTCGAAATCCGTTCCAATGATCTGAAACCTTTCAAAAAATGGCGGGCTGCGCTGGGGCGTTATTCCAAAGAACTTAAAAGTCGCAAGAAAAAGAGCTGTCAGTCCAAACGCCTGAATATCTGTAACTATGGTGACTGGGGAAAATTTCTGAAAAGCCTGAAAGGGCGGGACAAATACACGCAAATTCGTGCCGTTAATGCGCGGATGAACAAGGCCAAATATATTACCGACAAGACCAACTGGGGCCGCAAGGATTATTGGGCGACGCCCGGTGAATTTATGGCCAGGTTCGGAGACTGCGAAGATTTTGCCATCGTTAAATACCTGTCTCTTCGGCTGCTTGGGTTTAAGGAACGCGAACTTCGGGTTGTTGCGGTTAAAGACCTGAATCTGAAAATCGGACACGCGGTTTTGATCGTCAAACTAAAGGATCCAAAAACCAAAAAAAGAAAAACTTACCTGCTCGATAACCAGATCAAAAAGGTTGTTGAAGCTAAAACTGTTCGCCACTACGAGCCCGTCTTTTCAATCAACAAGAACTTCTGGTGGCGTCACCGCAAAGGTTAGGTGTTACCCGTATTCTGAAAAAGACTGCTCTGGTGGCACTGGATTTATTTCAATCTTTCCAGCACTATCCCGCGAATGAAATTGTCATCTTGGGAGATTTTGATGGGCAAGAAAGCAGCCTTGTTGATTACGCGTAAACTTTCAGCAAATACTGAAGTCCGCGCAGCGCATGACTATGAAGCGCTTCTGAACCCGCAAGACAGACTATATTCAGCGGATGAACTCCTTGAGAAATGCCAGAACGTCGATGCCGTTTTGCCCTGCCATTCGGAACTTTTTACGGCAGAGTTGGTGGCTCAGTTGCCGGACAGGGTCAGAATTATTGCTAACCATTCCGTCGGCATTGATCATTGTGACCTGAGTGCGCTGAGAGAAAAGGGGATTGTCGTTACCAATACTCCGGATGTGCTTTCAGATGCCACTGTCGAAATCGCAATGCTTTTGTTGTTAGGGGCGGCACGCCGGGCCAGCGAAGGTGACCAGATGGTTCGAACGGGAAAGTGGGCGCACTGGAGTCCGTCATTTATGGTTGGAACCCAGATGACAGGAAAACGAATTGGGATCGTCGGTATGGGGCGGGTCGGGCAGGTTATGGCAAAACGCGCGCGCGGATTTGATATGGAGGTTAACTATTACAACCGAAACCGTCTTTCTCCTAATCAGGAACAAGGGGCCGTTTATCATGACAGTATTGAATCGTTATTATCGGTATCCGATTTTCTTTCCCTGCATTGTCCCGCGACCCCGGAAACAACCGGGTTTTTGACGGAAGAGAAAATTGCCTTGTTACCTGATGGTGCAATTGTTGTGAATACGGCAAGAGGAGCATTAATTGATGAAAATGCCCTTATTGGCGCGCTGAAATCTGGCAAGATTGCCGGAGCGGGATTGGATGTATATGCCTCTGAACCTGGTGGAAACCCCGAATTTGCAACTTTGGACAATGTATTCCTGCTTCCTCATATCGGCAGCGCGACATTCGAGACCCGTGATGCCATGGGGTTTCGAGCATTGGATAATCTTGATGCTTTTTTTGCCGGTAAAGAGCCCGGAGACAGGATCGCCTAGTTCAAGTGGAAATTGAGGTGCCGTTTTGGCGTTTGTAAATTCAGAAGGTGTGAATCTCTATTACGAAGTGACCGGCAGCGGTCATCCCTTGTTGTTCCTGCACGAATTTGGTGGTGATGCCAGAACATGGGAGCAGCAAGTGCGTTATTTTTCTCGCCGTTATCGTTGCATTGTTACCGCGGCTCGGGGGTATCCGCCTTCAGATGTGCCTGAAGATGAAAACGCCTACGGATGGGAGCAGAACATCGTCGACGCCATCACCATCCTTGATTATCTGGAGGTCACTAAAGCCCATGTCATAGGGTTGAGTATGGGCGCGTACATTGGTCTGTTTCTTGCTATGAGATATGCAGACAGGGTGTCCGCTCTTGTCGCTGCCAGCGGCGGCAGTGGAAGTCATCCGCCTACGCGTGAAGACTTTATCAGTGAGACTCTCAACGCAGCGGAGCGCACGCTTCGTGAAAATGGGGTGCCTGCCGACGAAATGGCGCATGGCCCCAACCGCATACAACTGAAACTCAAGGACCTGCGTGGCTGGACCGAATTCCGGGACCAATTGGCGGAACACCCGGGTACGGGGAGTGCTTACACCCAGAGGCGTGTGCAGGCCGTTCGTCCGAGTCTGCATGATTTCGAAGACGAATTGGCAAACGTGAATGCACCGACATTACTGATGGTTGGCGATGAAGACGAAGGGTGTCTGGATATTAACCTTTGGCTCAAACGAGCGATGCCAATGGCCGGTTTAACCATGTTCCCAAAATCCGGTCATTTGCTTAATCTTGAAGAACCGGGTCATTTTAACAAAGTTTGTATCGATTTTTTTGGGGCGGCTGAAAACGGGCAGTGGCGCAAGCGTGATGCCACAACTTTGTCGGCTCGAATGTACGGTCAGGAGGATTGAACTTTTAACCGGATAACGAACAATACCTAATGATTCTATTGTTGTTTTTGCAATTCGGTCCAATGCTGACATTCACTTATGCCTGCCTGTCCAAAAATCGATACGGTATTTCCTTGTGCAAATTAGCTCAATAACGAAATATAATGTACATTGATGAATGTTGGTTGAAGGTTTTCTGCAGTCAGCATCTATTAGGGACGAAACCTGTCAGAGGAACTTTCCTCTGCTCATGTCCATAGATCGATGAAAAAATATTCGACATTGGATCGAGGCCCCGGGTTTCAAAATCTGATCTAGGGAGAGAAATGTCATGGTTGAAAAAAAATCGAAAGTGACGCGCCGCAAGTTTCTTAAGAAAGGAACTGTTGCCGCGGGCGCTGCTGCTGCGGCCACTCTGGCTGCGCCAAATATTGCTACTGCGGCTCCGACAGTTTTGAAGGTTCAGGCTGCCTGGGGTGGCGGAATTTTCCTCGAAAATGCGAAAAGCTATGTAGACCGTGTGAACAAGATGTCCGGCAACGGCTTGAGAATCGATCTGCTATCGGTCAACTCCGTCGTCAAAACCAGTCAGATGCAGGATGCTGTTCATCGCGGTGTGCTTGATGGTGCGCATTATGTGCCAGCTTACTGGTATTCCAAATCGAAAGCCGCTTCTTTGTTTGGTACTGGACCCTGCTTTGGTTGGTCTGCTCAGGAAATGCTGGGTTGGATTCACTATGGTGGCGGTATGGAACTGTTCAATGAGTTGATGGGGAGCCTTGGACTTAACCTTGTCAGTTTCTTCAACAGCCCGATGCCGGCACAGCCTCTAGGTTGGTTCAAGGAAGAGATCAAAGATGTTTCCCAGTTGAAGGGCCTGAAGTACCGGACTGTTGGTCTGGCTGCCGATGTTCTTTTGGAAATGGGTATGTCTGTTGTTCAGTTACCCGGTGGCGAAATTCAGCCCGCCATGAAAAGTGGCCTGATCGATGCAGCCGAATTCAATAACCCGACCTCGGATAGCGATTTCGGAATGCAGGATGTTTCCAAACATTATCATCTGGCGAGCTTCCACCAGTCTCAGGAAGCTTTCGAAATTACCTTCAACAAGAAGAAATTTGATTCTCTGTCGAAGGAACTTCAGGCGATTTTGGAATATGCTTCCGAAGCCGAAAACTCCAACTTCTACTGGAATAACACCCTTCGTTATGCTGACGATCTGATCAAGCTCAAAGAAAAGCATGGTGTGAACGTATATCGCACACCGGATTCGGTTATGTCTGAACAGTTGAAGGCATGGGATATCGTTGTTAACAGGATTTCTGCTGAAGATCCGTTCTTTGCCAAGGTTGTTGCATCACAGAAGACCTACGCCAAGAAAGTGATGAACTATCTGCTTTTGAACCAGCCGGATTACAGTTTGGCTTACAAGCACTACTTTGGTTGATGCAGTTTGACCTGGCCGCTTGAGTTTTTTTGGTCAAGTCATCTGGAAGATCGATATCGAGGGACAGCCTAATAGGCTGTCCCTCTGGTATCCAAGAAATAATAGGCGGGGAATCTGACCGTGGTATTCATTATTCACGCAATCGAAGAACTTAGTATCTGGATCGGACGCGCCTTCGGGTGGTGTATCCTGATATTGACGCTGTCGGTTGCCTATGAGGTTTTTGTTCGTTATGTCCTGAACTCACCCACGGTATGGGTTTTCGACATGATGGTTCAGATGTATGGCGCGCTATTTTTGATGGCGGGGCCATATGCTTTGGCTCAGGACACCCATGTTCGTGCAGATGTAATTTATCGCCTGTTGTCTGTCCGCTGGCAGGCGCGTATCGATTTGATTTTATACCTTGTTTTCTTTTTCCCGGGCATGCTTGCACTGTTCTGGTACGGTTGGGAAATCGCCAGTGACTCATGGCGGTACAAAGAAGTTAGCTGGAACAGCCCGGCGCGAATTCAGATTTATTTTTTCAAAACTCTTATCCCGGTGGCTGGCGGTCTGTTTATCATTCAGGGCGTTGCGGAATGCATGCGGTGCTATATGGCGATCAAGTCCAACCAATGGTTGCCACGTTTGAAGGACGTCCAGGAAACGGAAGATTTGTTGAAAAATCAGGCCGCCGGATTCGAATCCAACTAACAATACTCTTTTTTTATATGATTCACGGTTAGACGGAGCACTTTGCAGGATGACGAACCCCGAAGTAGCAATTTTAATGCTATCGCTTTTCATTGTAATGGTGCTGCTGGGGTTCCCGGTCGCTTTCACGCTGCTCGCCATGGGTGTTGGATTTGGTTATTACGCCTATTATGAAGCTGGCAGCATCGAAACTATTGCCGATGTTTTCAACAACAAGATTTTCTATCTGCTGAACCAGAACACCTATTCGGTGATGGAGAACGACACCTTGGTCGCCATCCCGCTGTTTCTGTTCATGGGGTATGTGGTTGAGCGAGCGAACATCGTCAACAAGCTGTTCTATGCGCTGCAAATGGCGGCGCGTAACCTACCTGGGTCAATGGCAATTGCCGCGTTGATCACCTGTGCTGTGTTTTCTACAGCCAGCGGTATTGTCGGTGCGGTTGTAACCTTGATGGGATTGCTGGCATTTCCGGCAATGGCGAAAGCTAACTATGACAAAAGTTTTGCCTCCGGTGTTATTTGCGCTGGTGGCACGCTTGGAATTTTGATTCCGCCTTCGATCATGCTGATCGTTTATGCAGCCATTGCAGAATTGTCGCCATTACGCCTGTACGCTGCTGCCGTGTTTCCCGGGTTTCTGTTGGCCGGTTCGTATATTGTTTATGTCATTATTCGCGTCCTGATAAACCCCTCTATTGCGCCCAAACCACGCGAAGAGGATGTTCCTCCCAGACACGTTGTTTATCTCCAATTACTAACCTCGTTTGTCCCGTTGACAGCTCTAATTATGCTTGTTCTTGGCTCTATTCTGGGGGGCCTTGCGACCCCGGCAGAAGCGGCTGCTATGGGGGCCTTTGGTGGACTTGTGTTGGCAGCAATGTATCGATCGCTTAATTGGGAAATGCTAAAAGATTCGGTCTACCTTACCGCAAAAGCAACGGCCATGGTCTGTTGGCTGTTTGTCGGATCGTGGACGTTTGCTTCGGTATTTTCCTATCTGGGTGGGCATGAGAT
>JAJFIJ010000371.1 GCA_021775105.1 Rhodospirillales bacterium
TTCACCGCGTTTGGCCAGAACTTCGAGGTCAGGGCGCAGGCAGATCAGCAGTTTCGTCTGGAGCGCGCAGATATTGAACGATTGAAGGTTCGTTCCGCCACTGGCGCCCTCGTGCCTTTGGGAACTTTGCTGGAAATAAGGGATGTCAGCGGCCCGTACCTGGTTCAGCGTTACAATCAATATCCTTCTGTACCACTACAAGGCTCAACGCCACCGGGGGTTTCCACCGGCCAGTCGCTTGCGATCATGGAAAAGCTGGCGGCAGAAACCCTGCCGCAGGGTATGAGTTATGAATGGACTGAACTGGCGTTGCAGGAAAAGCAGACAGGCGACACCGCTGTATTCATTTTTGCCCTGTCTATACTGGTGGTGTTCCTGGTGCTGGCGGCTCAATATGAAAGCTGGACATTGCCCCTGTCAATCATGCTGATTGTGCCGCTGTCCATGCTGGCGGCGCTGGGCGGCGTGATGTTGCGGGGCATGGACAATAACATTCTCACTCAGATTGGGTTGATTGTATTGGTTGCGCTTGCAGCGAAGAACGCCATTTTAATTGTCGAATTCGCCAAACAGAATGAAGATGAAGGCAAATCAGTTATCGACGCGACCCTGGACGCCTGTCGCCTCAGATTGCGCCCCATCCTGATGACAGCTTTCGCGTTCATTCTCGGTGTTGTCCCCTTGTTGGTCGCAACAGGACCGGGCGCAGAATTACGTCAGGCGCTAGGCACGGCTGTTTTCTTTGGAATGCTCGGCGTGACAGTGCTGGGATTACTCTTGACGCCGTTGTTCTACGCGTCAATCAGGTTGCTGATGGAATATTTCAAAAAATCATTGCAAGGGCCAAAAACTGAATCCACAGACTCCTAGAGTAAATCCGGAACAAATGGGCTCAATTGCGAGTGTGGATTTGCGGCAATATCAATGCGTTAGGGCGGTTGAACCCTTTGGGCCACCAATGCGGCACTTTGAAGTCAATCGAGTTTCGGCGGATCAGATGCGTTTGTCCGCGCGGCGATGACGGCTTCGATGATTTCTTCGTCGGTCGGGATAGGTGTTCGATCGGCTTCATCGAGCGTATCGTGACCGTCGTGGTCCGGTGACATGTCATCGGGGCCGGTTGCGTGGCCTTCGGCTTTGGCTTCTTTCGCCAGTTCATCATAAAGGAACAGCGTTTCGACATATTTCCGGTGATCTTCGCGCTCGCGCTCGCTCAATACCCGGCTTGGCCGACAAAACCATGCCAGCAGCATGCCGGGCAGACCCAGCAGGAACCACGCCGGAAACGCAAGGATCGTGGTGATCAGCGGATCCCAGAGAAAGCCCGAGACCCGCTCAACCTTGATCTGGGCAACTGTCAGGCCGCCGGGCCAGATTGTGTACCAGAGATCATAAGCCGGCGTAATCATCGCTGACCCGCCCGGATAGAGCCGGACAACCTGCTCCGCCGCCGCCGCTACAAAGGCACCGATCAGCAAAACCCAGCCGAAATAAAACAACGTTCGCATGGCCGCATTCTAGCCGATCAATTCAAAAGCGCGAGAGCCTTTGTTGATCGACGGTAATTGTTGTGATGCGCCCTGCTAAACCTGTTGAAGTCGCCGTGAACCTCGGTTAGGTTGCGCCCCGAAGCTGACCGGACGCTGGCAGCTTCCCCCTGCGGAGGGGTGGCCGAGTGGCTGAAGGCGCACGCTTGGAAAGCGTGTAAACGGGAAACTGTTTCGCGGGTTCGAATCCCGCTCCCTCCGCCATTTTCTTTTCGCAGAAACGATGAGAGCGACCGGAGTCCAGATACCCTCCCTCCGTTTCCGCCATCATTTCAGATGCGCAATGCCACCCGCCAACCCATTGCGCGTGCTTCGCGTTCGGATTTTGTCTCGAACTCTCCGCCACCCTGCACCGTCGGTTTCGGGCGGCTGGCCACCTGACCCAAATACACACCATCCGTCGCCAAACATCATGACAATCCGGTTTTTGGCTGGTTATGATGCCCTCTATAATAAGTGAGGAGCGAAATGGCCGATCTGATCATCACCCACGGGGTTGTCATCACCGTTGATCCCGACCGCCGGGTGATTGACGACGGGGCGGTTGTGATTGAGGCTGAGCGGATTGTTGATGTCGGGCCGAGTGATGATATTCTTGCCCGTCATCAGGCGCCGGAGATTATTGATGCGACGCGCAAAGCGGTTCTGCCGGGGCTGATCGATGCCCATGCCCATGCCGGGCACGCGATGATCCGGACCATGGGCGGCGACGATCTTGGGGCCTGGGAAAAGGCCTGCGAGATTGCCTATACGGTGGCTTCCGATGAAGATTTCTGGTTTGCCGAAGGGCAACTGGTTGCCGTCGAACGCCTGCGCTTCGGGGTCACCACCGGCCTGTCGTTGCTGGGCGGCGGCGATACCATCATGCGCACCGATGATCCGGTTTATGCCGATGCCCATTGTCAGGCGGTTGAACAGGTTGGCACCCGCGCCATTGTTGCCATCGGTCCGACGCGGCCGCCGCATCCGCGCGACTATGCGCTGTGGACCGGTGATCGACAGAAAACCTATCCGGTCAGTTATGCCGACCAAATGGCAAGTTGCGCGGAAACCATCCGCAGCTGGCACGGATCGTTTAACCAGCGCCTCAACATTGCGCTGCTGACCCCGGCGCTTCGGGTTGAACACGCAACCGACCTTGCGCCGGCGGATTTTGAGCTGGCTCAGGCGCAAACCAGGGAGGTGCACGCGCGGTCTCGTGAACTGGGGTTACTGTTCACCCAGGACGGTCACACCACCGGCAGCGTCGCTTTCGCCGATACGCTTGGCATTCTCGGCCCCGATACCCTGCTGTCGCACGCCACCGATCTGACGGAAGACGAGAAAATCCTGCTTGCCGACAGCGGCACGCGGATCGCCCATAACCCGAGCTCCAACGCCTCGGTCGAAGGCCGCTGCCCGGTACCGGAACTGATCGATCTCGGCGTCACCGTGGCGCTTGGATCGGATGCCACGGCGCCGGACCGCTCATGTGATATGTTCCGCCATATGCAGCAGGCGATGCACTATCATCGCCGTTATTTCAGGGACGCCAGCATCCTGCCGCCCGGCAAGGTCCTGGAAATGGCGACCATCGACGCGGCCCATGCGGTCGGTCTCGGCGATCAGGTCGGCTCCTTGGAAGTTGGTAAAAAAGCTGATGTTATCCTGGTTGACCTCGCGAGGCCCCACCTCGCGCCCTTGCAGATGCCGCTCTACCGCGTCATCTGTTTTGCCAACGGCAATGACGTCGACACGGTGATTGTCGACGGCAAAATCCTGATGCGGAACCGCAAGGTGCTGTCGGTTGATGAAGGCGGCGTAATTGATCGCGCCAACAAGGCCGCCGTCCGTTTTATCGAGCGCGCCGACCTCGGCCACCTGCTGGCCCTGCCAAAGAATTTCTGGAACGCCAGCCGGTACTGAGTTAGCGGGCTTTCCCGACCATCGCCTCGCGGTGGAAAATATAGACTCCGGCGGCGGTGATCAGCGCCGCTCCGCCAAGCGTCGCCCAGGCCGGGGCGACATCCCAGATCAACAGATCGAAGCCGATGGCCCACAGGATGCCGGTGTAGTTGAACGGGCTGACCACCGAGGCATCGGCAAGTTTGAGCGCGTAACTCATCAGGATCTGTCCGAGCGCGCCCGAAATGCCGACCCCGACCAGCAGCAGCAAGACGTCGGTTGTTGGCGTCTGCCAGACCCAGGGTTGGGCGAAGGCAGTCAGGACCGCGCCGCCGAACATGAAATAGAACGAGATGGCATAGGGGCTTTCGGTGGCCCCCAGGCTGCGCATCATCAGAATGGTAGAGGCCCACAGCCCGGTCGCGGCGACGGCGATCAGTGAGGCGGCCGAGACTTCGCCGCTCGGGTTGATGGCGACAAGCACACCAACGAAACCGATACTGACGGCCATCCAGCGCCGCCAGCCCACCCGTTCGCCCATAAACAGCACCGCCATCGCCGTGACGAACAACGGCACCGCCTGCCCGATGACAACAACGTCACCAATGGCCATGCGCTGGAAGGCATAAAAATAGAGGATATTGCCGCTGATCCCGCAAATGGTCCGGAACGTGATCAGGCCCGGCCGTCTGGTTTTCAGAACCGCAACGCCGCCCGCCCGTATCAGAAACGGAATAATCACCGCGGCGGCGATGACATTGCGCAAAAACGATATCTGAACCGGGTGATAGTCCGGCCCGATGACCTTGACCAGCGTGCTCATCAGGGTCAGCAATGCCACGGCGCCGATCATCAGCGCAATGCCGAGGGTTGCGTTATTGCGGCTCACCCGGGGTCAGCCAAGCAAGGCTCTGGCGTGATGGTCAATATGATCGCCCATGAAGGTCGCCATCAGATAGTAGCTGTGGTCGTAGCCGTCCTGCAGTTGAAGCTCAACGGCCTGTCCGGTTTCTTTACAAGCCGCGACGAACAGTTCGGGTTTGAGCTGTTCGGCCAGAAAATTATCCGCTGTGCCCTGATCGATCAGGATGGTGCCATCGAACGAACGCCCGGACCTGATCAGATCCGTTGCATCGTAGTCGCGCCAGGTCTCGCGATCCTCACCAAGGTATCCGGCCAGCGCCTTCTCTCCCCACGGGCACTGCATCGGTGCGACGATCGGCGCGAAGGCAGAGACGGACCGGTAGGCATCAGGATTTCTGAGCGCAATGATCAGCGCCCCGTGACCGCCCATGGAATGCCCGAAAATTCCGGCGCGGACCGTATCAATGGCGAAGTTGTCAGCCAAAACTTTGGGCAGCTCGGATGTCACGTAACTGTACATACGATACATCCCCGACCACGGCAATTCAGTGGCGTCGACATAGAACCCGGCACCCGTGCCAAAGTCGTAATCGTCATCTTCGCCGGCATATCCGGCACCGCGCGGGCTGGTATCCGGGCAGACCACGGCGAGACCGTGTTCGGCCGCATATCGTTGAAACCCGCCTTTTGTCGTGACATTTTCCTGCGTACAAGTCAGGCCGGACAGGTAATAAACAACCGGTACCGGGCCATGATCTGCCTGCGGCGGCATGAAAACGCTGAAGTCCATGTCGCAGGCGGTTTCAGATGCGGCATGTTTGTAGACGCCCTGAACACCGCCGAAGGCTTTCTGTTCACTGATTTTGCTGAGGCTCATGCGGATCAGAACTCAACCACGCTGCGAATGCTTTCACCGGCATGCATCAGGTCGAACGCCGTGTTGATATCTTCCAGCGGCATCTTGTGGGTGATCAGGTCATCGATGTTGATTTTACCATCCATGTACCAGTCGACGATCTTGGGAACATCCGTGCGGCCCTTGGCCCCGCCGAACGCAGTGCCGCGCCAGACTCGCCCGGTGACCAGTTGGAACGGCCGGGTCGAGATTTCCTGCCCGGCCCCGGCAACGCCAATGATCGTGCTTTCGCCCCAGCCCTTGTGACAGCATTCCAGAGCCTGGCGCATGGTGCCGGTATTGCCGATGCATTCAAACGAGTGGTCGGCACCACCCTTGGTCAGGTCGACAAGATAGGGAACCAGATCGCCCTCGACTTCGTTCGGGTTGACGAAATGGGTCATGCCGAACTTTTCACCGAGATCCTTGCGGTCATCATTCAGATCGACGCCAATAATCATGTTGGCGCCGACCAGCTTTGCACCCTGCACAACATTAAGGCCAATTCCGCCAAGACCGAAAATAATGACGTTGTCGCCGGGCTGAACCTTGGCCGTGTTGATCACCGCACCGACCCCGGTGGTGACGCCGCAGCCGATGTAACAGACTTTGTCGAATGGCGCGTCGGGACGGATTTTGGCCAGCGCGATTTCCGGCAGGACAGTATAGTTGGAGAACGTCGAGCAGCCCATGTAGTGAAAGATATTCTCACCGTTGATGGAAAACCGCGACGTGCCGTCGGGCATCAGGCCCTGGCCCTGGGTTTCGCGGATTGCCTGACAGAGATTGGTGCGTCCGGATGTGCAATATTCGCATTGGCGGCATTCCGGAGTATAGAGCGGGATCACGTGATCACCGACCGCAACAGAGGATACGCCCGGTCCGGTTTCGACAACAACTCCGGCCCCTTCATGGCCGAGAATAGCCGGGAACAGGCCCTCCGGATCATCGCCGGAGCGGGTGAACTCGTCGGTATGGCAAATGCCTGTGGCCTTGATTTCAACCAGAACCTCACCCTCTCTCGGGCCGTCAAGCTGAACGGTTTCGATGCTCAGCGGTTCTCCAGCCTTGAAGGCAACGGCGGCTTTGGTATCCATGTCTTGATCCTCCCCAACGTAAAATCTTTTCGATCAGGAGGGTGCCATCATACACCACATTTTCCAATCGAAATTGTTCTGAAAAACCGATTCTGATGATGATCTTTTTTAATGAGTTAATAGGAAAAACCAGTCCCGCTGTCGGGCAGCAGTTTCCGGAATTGCTCAGGGCCTCGATTTTCCTCCGTCCTTATCATTCATCCGCCAAGGTTTCAAACCGCCGGGAATTCGGTTAGTATTCCACAAGGCGTACACATGATGGGGGGATACATCTTGGTACAGTAAAGGGTGCCCCCATGAATGAAGCAAATTTTGAAGACGGAAAGCAGGCGTCTGTCGCCATTCAGTCGCGGATCATTGAGCTGCTGAATTCCGGTACTGACCCGCGTGCGATTGCGCTTGTTACGACCAGCATCGGTCTCGCCATGTTGCACCAGCATTACGGCAGCGCCGACAGTGCCGAGATTGGTCTCGGACTTCTCGAACGGGCAAAAGAAGGCTCTTTGCAAACTTACCCGGCGCTTTCTGCGGCCAATCAGAATATCGGAAACCCGGAATAACAAACGACTCGAACGGTGAGGTATTTACGCTTGCGTCACCTGCCCTCTCGCCATCAATATGCATCCTTCGCAAGACTTTGAAGGACAGCACACTATGCCGGATGTGGCCCTGAATTTTACCCGTGAAGAGTACGCCGCCCGCCTGCTTGGGACCCGCGCGGCGATGTCGCGGTCGGGGATTGAATTGCTGCTCGTTTCCGACCCGTCCAACATGGCCTGGCTGACGGGTTATGACGGATGGTCCTTTTATACCCATCAATGTGTGCTGGTTGCCGAAGAGGGTGATCCAATCTGGTTTGGCCGTGGCATGGATGGTTTCGGGGCACGGCGCACCGTTTATATGGATGAAGCTGACATTATCGGGTACCCGGACCATTACGTTCAGTCAACCGAACGCCACCCGATGGATTTTCTCAGCGATCTGATTGCTGAACGGGGTTGGGACAAGGGTCCGATCGGTGTCGAGATGGACAACTACTATTTTTCTGCCGCCGCTTTTGCCTCGCTCCAGCGCCATCTTGCCAACGCGTCGTTCAAGGATGCGACGGGGTTGGTCAACTGGCAACGGGCTGTGAAATCATCTCAGGAAATCACCTATATGCGCCGCGCTGCGAGAATCGTTGAGGCCATGCATGCACGGATTTTTGAAATTATGAAACCGGGCATGCGTAAAAATGACCTGGTGGCGGAGATTTACCACACCTCCATTCAGGGGGCTGACGGACATGGCGGCGATTATCCGGCCATCGTTCCGATGCTGCCGTCCGGCATGGATGCAACGGCCCCGCATCTGACCTGGGACGACAAGCCGCTGAAATCGGGCGAAGGCACATTTTTCGAGATTGCCGGATGTCATCGCCGGTATCATTGTCCGCTGTCGAGAACGGTCTATCTCGGCAAGGTTCCGCAAAAATATCTCGATGCCGAACAGGCAGTTCTGGAGGGCATCGAAGCAGGGCTGGCGGCAGCTAAACCCGGAAATGTCTGCGAAGATATCGCCATTGCTTTTTTCGATACCCTGAAAAAATTCGGCTTCGAAAAAGACAGCCGCACCGGCTATTCAATCGGCCTGTCGTATCCGCCCGACTGGGGTGAGCGCACGATGAGTCTGCGGCGTGGGGATAAAACTGAACTGCAACCCGGAATGTGTCTGCATTTCATGCCGGGGTTGTGGCTTGATGATGGCGGACTTGAAATAACCGAAAGCATCCTGATCACCGAAACCGGGGTTGAGTGCCTGTCGAACGTGCCGAGAAAACTGATGGTGAAGGATTAGTCTCCTGAAACAGAAATACGGCGCTTATATGACGTGTGGAGAAAGACTTCGGTTAGGAACAGACTGCGCCGTGATGCGGGGCCATCCCAAGCGGGCTGTGACGACATCCGGGGTCTTTCTCCACACGCCCTTGCGGGCTATAGATAAATACGGGTCCCGCATACGGCGCATCCGCTGCGTCGGGAACGCTCTGCGATATCCCATATCGCCTTCACGTTCTCTCCTGACGGATGCGCCGTATGGGGGATCATATATGCACCGTATTTCCGTTTCAGGAGACTAACATGCGTGACAATCCCATCATTCCGACCGTCGACTTCGACCAAGATGGCGTGCAGCACGGATATCTGAATCTGCCCTATTCGTGTGATCAGTCGGCATGGGGGTCGGTGATGATCCCGATTACGGTGATTAAAAACGGTGACGGCCCGACGGCGCTGCTAACCGGCGCCAATCACGGCGATGAATATGAAGGACCGGTGGCCCTGCTTGATCTTGCCCTCTCCCTTGATCCGGCGGATGTTTCGGGCCGCGTGATTATTGTGCCGATGATGAACTACCCGGCCTTTCGCGCCGGTAAACGCACCTCGCCAATTGACAGCGGCAACCTGAACCGTGCCTTTCCCGGCGATCCGGAAGGCACGGTGACACCCAAAATTGCCGATTACTTTCATCGCACCCTGGTTCCCATGGCAGATGTTGTGCTTGATATCCATTCCGGCGGCAAAACGCTTGAGTTTGTGCCGTTTGTCGGCGGACATATTCTTGAAGACAAGGTGCAGCAAGCGAAAATTGTCGCTGCTATGGAAGCGTTCAGTGCGCCTTATTCGATGATGATGCTGGAGCTCGATGCGGTCGGCATGTACGACATTTCCGCGGAAGCAGCGGACAAGGTGTTCATCACCACCGAACTTGGCGGCGGCGGAACGGTCAGTGCCGAAACCGCGGGCATTGCCAAAAAAGGCGTCGCCAATGTGCTGAAGCACGCCGGTATCGTGCGCGGAGATCCGGAACTCTCGCCGTCACAAAAACTCGATATGCCCGACCAGAACTGTTTCTCCATCGCCGAACACAGCGGCCTGTTCGAACCCTGCGTTGCGCTCGGAGACACTGTCAGGGCAGGTGACCTGATTGCCCGGATTTATGATGTTGAACGCAGCGGAACTGTGCCCGTTGACTATCACGCCAAAATCGACGGCATCCTCGCCGGAAGACATTTCCCCGGCCTGATCGGGGTTGGCGATTTTGTCTCGATGGTGGCGGTGGCGGTGTAATCGCAAAAGGTTTTTCTCACGAGAATATTGATAATTATTCTCTAACATTCTGACACTTGGAAATGAGGTTTGATCTTAAATCTGAAGTCGCATGTTGAAAGACAATCAGAAATAGATTTAAAATAAACAGAGTCACCGTGCCTTGTAAGGGGCTCTTAGCGTTGCATATTTTTAGGATGTTAATGTGTCAAAGATCATTAACGGAGATGATGGCCTAATCGCCGAATCTGTAAAATCTCAATCCAAAGACAAACATTTACACCTTAAACGGTACGTCAGCATTTGCGGGGGTGTCCGCAACAAATTCGCATCGTGGGCTGAAAGCACTTATCTTGACCTGTTCTGCGCAACAGGCCGGGCCTTAATCGAAGATACTGAGGAGTGGGTTGATGGCAGTTCGCTCGTCGCTTGGAAGACTAGCCGTGAGATGCGCGCACCGTTTTCTCGAGTTTTCGTTGCAGATATTGATGAAGAACGGAAGAGTGCCGCCACCGAGCGACTGTTGCGGGATAGCGCACCGGTATCCCAATTGGAGGGAAGTGCTGTGGAAGCAGCCCAGCAATTTGTCGAGAGAGCGAATCCGGCGGGATATCATTTTGCGTTTATCGATCCTTATAATCTCGGAGAACTAAATTTTGATATATTCAAGGCGCTTCTGAGACTCAAACACATTGATATACTGGTACATTTTAGCCTTATGGATTTCAGGAGAAATTTTGGAATCTACTCGGAAAGTGAAAATTCACGACTGGACGCCGTCGCTCCCGGTTGGCGTGAAAAGGTAACGTCGAGCAGTCCACATGGTCGAGACATGTTCTTTGAACATTGGCGTACTCTAATTGCAGGTCAACAAGCCGAACTATCCCCAAAGTTCAGAATCATAAAGGGACCGACTGGGCAAGAATTGTACGGACTATTGCTGGCTGCAAAACATAACCTCGCTCATAAATTTTGGGATGAATTAGATAAGGCACGGCAGTTGCCGTTGTTGTGAGAGGATTACAAACCAAAACTTGCGGGCATTTCGTCCCATGTTTGATTGCGCCACGTACGCCCAGTCTGCTTTTTATTTTTTCCTCCCCACTGTTTAAAAAAGAAACTGGTATTGGCGATTCGACACGCCTGTTCGATCTCTTCAACCCACTCTTCCTTTAACGGACGCGCGCCCGGGCCGCTTTCGCCACCTACTATGGCCCAATCAATGCCTGACAAATTGATCCCAGACAAAGCTCCGAGAAGCGGCTCCAGAGACACAAAACGGATGAAGGCTGGGGTTCCCCGAAGAATCTCCAATCTTTCAAGATATTCAGCGCTCTCTACACTGACGCCGAGCCAAACATTGGGCAGGCGGGGAAATTGGTTCGTATCTCGCAAGACAGACCTCATGTTATCAGGGCGTTTGGTCAGGACCTGAAATTGATGATGAGATGCTTTTTGCATGACCATCCAGACCTGACGCAGAAACTCCACTGGAATATTCTCATGGAATAAATCAGACATTGAGTTGACAAAAATCCGGCTTGGTTTCCGCCACCGTAGAGGCTGTTCCAAAGTTTCGGGAGCCAATGAAATTCGGCCCGTCCATTGTGAACGTTTACCGCTTTTGCGAGTTAGTTTTTGGTAAGCGGGGTGGCCCATCGCCTGTAAGCGCATGGCCATACGAATGGCGTAACAGTTGGTACATCCAGGGCTAACCTTGGAACACCCCTTAGTTGGATTCCAAGTCTTCTCTGTCCACTCAATCGACGTATCGCTCATGACCATACTCCGTTGCGTAGTGTTTCCGACATCGGACCGTATCGGATTTCAAACCTTATAGAGGCTAATCTATTTAAGAATCGTTTTCAGTAGTCGAATCCGGCACCGTGCTCTCCAATCTACGGCTAATCAGTACTTTTAAAACTGTGTACACCTAATGCACTGGCTGAATCATGATTCTAAGCGCAAAAGAACAAAATGAGAATAAGTATTTAGTGAGATATCTACTTTGAGCCACCTCCAACTGTCCAAACCCACATAATTTAGCGCTCAAAGGGTTATACATTCTGACCGACATTTGACGGGCGTCTAAACATCGGGCAATTTCTCACCGATCAACTTTGTTATGGCAATCGTTACTGATTGCCCCTAGCCAGAAAGTTTCACCAGATGAATTACGTTA
The DNA here is from genome assembly GCA_021775105.1 of Rhodospirillales bacterium. Lineage (GTDB taxonomy): Bacteria > Pseudomonadota > Alphaproteobacteria > Rhodospirillales > Casp-alpha2 > JAJFIJ01. The sequence goes on from JAJFIJ010000371.1 coordinate 11,559, forward strand.
TCGACGCCCCGGAAGTGCCAAGCCTGCCCGTTCGCGGGTCGGGTCAACTGTTTCCGATTCACCGAATTTACTGCGTCGGGCGCAATTACGCCGAACACGCACGGGAAATGGGTCATGACCCGGATCGCGAACCACCATTTTTCTTTCAGAAAAACCCCGATACCATTGTCCCGGACGGCGGCGAATTTCCGTACCCCGACAAGTCGTCCAACGTGCATTTCGAGATGGAACTGGTGGTCGCGCTGTCGAAAGGCGGCAAGGATATCGCCGAAGCCGATGCGCTCGATCATGTCTATGGGTATGCCCTTGGCCTTGATATGACGCGGCGCGATTTGCAGGGTGAAGCCAAAAAGATGGGGCGTCCGTGGGAAATTGGAAAAGCCTTTGAACATGCGGCTCCTTGCGGCGATGTGATCCCGGTATCGCGGATCGGTCACCCGGCAAGCGGGCGCATCTGGCTTAACGTCAACGGTCAGCTGCGTCAGGAAGGCGATATCAATCAGCTGATCTGGAATATTCCGGAAACGATTTCCTGTCTGTCCGGCCTGTTTACGCTGGCACCGGGTGATCTGATTTATACCGGCACGCCAGCCGGGGTTGGTCCGATTGATCGTGGCGATGTGATGAACGGCGGCGTTGACGGCATGGGTGAAATTACCATCCGCGTCACCTGAGTGGATATTTACTGAAACAACTTGGCTCGAACGCGGAACGACTCCGCCGGTCTGGGAGGGAGCTGGGTCAAGTGCCGCCCCGCGCCGAGCTTTCGCTGCGTCACTCACAAGGTGTTACCGCTGGGTCCCACCTGTATCTGCAAGCAACTTCCGGACAATACGAAAGACAAGCCCGTCGGTCTGTGAACCGGTTCACCTATATGAATTTTATTTATGGGGGGGGGCGGTTCAGGGGCGGATTTCAGAAATCGGAAGTTGTGATATAGTCCGTCGGTGATCTTTATTCCTTCATGAGGCTTTTCAATGTCATACACTTTATCTGACCTGTCCAACGGGGTTCGGGCCCTGCTTGAAAACAGCTCCGTCAGCAAATGCGCGGGCGAAATCTGTCAACTCGTCAACAAGGCGCTGCTGGACGCAGAATTTATTGCCAA
>JAJFIJ010000372.1 GCA_021775105.1 Rhodospirillales bacterium
GACAGAACGTACAGGTCAGCGAGCAACCGACTTGCGACGATATACAAACCGCGCCGCGATCTTCTTCCGGAATAAACACCGATTCGGCTTCCTGACCATCATCAAAACGGGTCAGCCATTTGCGGGTACCGTCTTCGGAGGTCTGGAGGTTCGAGACACCGGGGCGCGAAACCCTGTAGAGCTCGGCCAGCTTCTGGCGAAACGGTTTTGCCAGCGTCGACATTTCAGCAAAATCGGTAGATCCCTGATGATATATCCAGTGCCAGAGCTGCTTGGCACGAAACGGTTTCTCGCCAATTGAAGCGAGCTCGTCCTTGAGCTCGTCCCGGCTGAGGCCTATCAGATTTTTGCGTTCATCGGTCATGGTGAGGGTGATATGGCACTTCTGGGGCGAATCCAAAAGCAAAAATGAAATCTGTTCAGACCTTGCAGGCGGCACTAATCGCTTTATAGGCGGCTGTAAAACCTTTCAGGGAATAGGTATCTGTCGTCAGCGTGCCCTTCGACGAGGTACCCTTGACCGTCATCACCGCTCCGCGAATCATCGCTTTGACCAGGTCATTGTCGGCTTTGGCATCAAAGGCAAAGGCGTGACGTCCATCGACAAACAGTCTGGTTGTTGTTTTGCCAATAATGATCTCTGTTTCGCTGCCTTTCTTGTAGGTATACCCGGCCTGAACACTGACCACATTAGTGCTTTTTTCAGCCGGACGATGGGTCACCAGCATAAAGGATTTGCCGCGCGCCTTATATTTTCCCCGCATTTTGGTAGGTTCTGAACCCATATAACAAATCAGCTTTCCGCCTTCGCGTTCAGTAAAAGCCTCCCAGTCACCGAACGCACCAAGAGAGGTCGCGGCTTCAGCAACCGTCGCGGTGCTGAATGCAAAAAGTGCAGGAAGCAGGAAAAATCGTTTCAACATATTCTTTATCTAACGCCAGATTGTGGCCTTGCCAAGGCAGTTTGGTGATGGCACTGATACACCATGATTGATAAAAATCCGTTAACCGTTGAAGTGACCCGGGGCGATATGGTCGAAAGCCAGCATCTGGGATCGGCTATTGTTGTTGATGCCAAAGGCAACGTGCTTCACGCTTGGGGAGATACAGACCGGCTGATCTATCCGCGCTCGTCGATCAAACCGTTGCAGGCGATCCCGTTTGTTGAAAGCGGGGCCGCCGATGCCTGTAACGCCTGCCCGGCCGAAGTCGCCTTTGCCTGTGCATCGCACAACGGCGAACACCATCATATTGACGGTGTGACTACCTGGCTGACACGCATGGGCCTGACGCCGGGGCATCTTGAATGCGCGGCCCACTGGCCGCATGAAGACCAGACCCTGTTTGAACGCATTGCCGAACAGCCAACGCTTGATGAAACGTCGAACAACTGTTCGGGCAAACACGCCGGTTTTCTGGCGACCGCCAAACATCTCGGCGAAGACCTCAAGGGATATATTGAATACGATCATCCGGTTCAGCAGCGCATGAAGGCGGTCTTGTCGGAACTCGGCAGTGTAAACCTTGACGGCGCGCCGGGCGGTATTGATGGCTGTGGTATTCCGGTTATGGGCATGCCCCTGTCGACAATGGCGCTGGCGCTGGCCCGAATGGCTGATCCGTCCGGGCTCGAGGCAAAACGCCGTGATGCTTCCGAGCGGATATTAAAAGCCATTATGGCGCATCCCTATAACGTCGCCGGGCAGAACCGTTTCGATACCATCGCCATGACATCGGCACCCGGACGCTTCGTCGTCAAATCTGGGGCCGAGGCCGTTCATGCCGGCATCATCCCCGAAATGGGCGTCGGATTTGCGCTGAAGATCAATGACGGCAACAATCGTGCGTCAGACGTGCTGGCCGCCAATCTGCTGAATTTGCTCGGCCAGCTTGACGAAACCGCACAAGCCAAAATGGCGCACCTACTCGAAGCCCCAGTCAAAAACGCTGCGGGTCGCCTTGCAGGGTCAATCCGGATGGCGGATGGCTGGGCGGGTTAACTCTCGACCTTCCCCAGCTCCACTTCACCCAGCGGCGGGGTATCCCTGTATTTTTCCATTTGAGTTCTGAGGACCGGACCGCCGTGGTGGTGATCGGGCAGATCTTCTGTCGGGCCGCCAGCACGCACCGGGCGGGGTGGGAATTTGCCCAGCGTTGTGATCCGGTCATACATCACCACAGCGCCAGCGATGCCGACATTGACGCAAAACTTTGTCGGTATCTTGATCACATGATCGCAGCGCGCGGTCAGTTCCGGCGACAGCGACGCGCGTTCCGGCCCCAGCACGTAGGCTGCACAGGACGGATGGCGGAAGCTCGGCAACTCGACGGCATCGTCCGTCAATTCAATCCCGACCAGCGCGCAGCCTTCCGGTAATACGGTCGAGGCAAGATCGGGGAAGCTGTAGAACGGCAGATGACCAAGGCTGTCTGAGGTATCCGAACGCCCGCCCTCAACGCGGGTATAGGCGGCATCAATGGTGAAGACGAAGCTTGCTCCGAAGGCGTGGGCCGAGCGGAACAGGTTACCGACGTTCATCGGTTTTGAAATTCGTTCGACGCCGAGGCCAAAATATCCGCGCATAGTCACACCAAAGGCCTTGGGAAGTTGTCTCGATGAGTCATTATCATGGTCCTTTGGTGTAATTCTTTCTGGAAGCTTCCGGGATCAGGCCCTAACCTCACGCAAAAGACGGACTTTTTCAAGGAGGTGTCATGTGGGCTCAACTGTGCCGTAACTGGGGTGATGAGGGCGATCTGGAATTTGATGAAGCGCCCGAGCCGGAAATGGTTGAGGGCGGGGTCAGGATCAACGTCAAGGCATCTGGGTTGAACTTTGCCGATACCCTGATGATCAAGGGCGAATATCAGATCAAACCCCGCCACCCCTTCAGCCCCGGGCTTGAAGTTTCCGGTGTGGTGATTGAATGCGCTGCCGATGTCACCCGTGTTAAGGAAGGCGACCGGGTGATGGCGATTGTTCACTATGGCGGATTTGCGGAACAGGTCGTGGCCGACGAAAACGATGTCTTTGTGATCCCCTATAATATGGACTTTGTAAATGCCGCCGCCTTTCCTGTGGTGTACGGCACGTCTCATATCGGCCTCAAATACAAACTGAAACTGATGGCCGGAGAGACGTTGCTGGTGAACGGGGCTGCCGGCGGCGTTGGTCTGACGGCCGTGGAACTTGGTAAAAAAATGGGCGCGATCGTTATTGCTTCCGCAGGCGGGCCGGAGAAACTGAAAGTTGCCAAGGATATGGGAGCGGACCACCTGATCGATTATAAATCCGAAGACATCCGCAATCAGTCCAAAATTTTTACTGATGGGCGCGGTGTTGATGCGGTTTATGACCCGGTTGGCGGCGCCGCCTTCGATTCATCACTTCGCGCCGCCGTACAGGGCGGACGGGTTCTGGTTGTCGGCTTTGCCAGTGGCACCGTGCCTCAGGTTCCGGCCAATATCCTGCTGGTCAAGAATTTGTCGGTCATCGGGTATTACTGGGGTGCACACCGAATTCTTGCGCCGGAACTGATCGCCAACTCATTCGATGAACTGCTGAGCTGGTATGAGGCAGGCGAGCTTAAACCCCATGTTTCACATACTTACGATCTGGCCGACGCCGGCAAGGCATTGAAAAAACTGACCAGTCGGGAGGCAACCGGGAAAATTGTGCTGGTCATGTAATCAGGTATCCGGGACGAGGACGGCGCCTTCCATCATTGCCCGCGCGGTACGATAGACGGTGACCTTGTCGACAACCCATTCGCCGGAACGGTCCGTTACCTCAGCCTTGACCGGCAGCACCCCGGACGGATTGGCAAGCGCGAGATCGCCGTCTGCGGCGCGACAAAGGGATGCGGCGACGGTCCCGCTGATTTTGCACGCCGTCCCCAGACACATGGCACCGGTCAGCGGCAGCACCCGATGCACCTGCCCCATCGAAAGAAACCGCGCGGCGACATGCGCATCATTGGCCGATTTGGTTTCTCCGGCCAGCGTCTGATAATCAGCCGGTTCTGCGACCAGGCAGATTTTCGGTGTGCCCAGAGGAATATCATCAGTGCTGTTGGCCATTCCCATCAGGACGCCGGCTTTGCGCCGGAGCTTGTCGAGGGTCTCCATGATTGCCGGATTTTCCTCAATTTCTGTTACAGTTTCAGCCCCCGTAAGCCCGAACCGAGAGGCCGCAACAAAAACCCCGGCAGTGCTGGAATCAACGCATGATACCTGAAATTCGCCTGAAAAATCTCCGCTGTCGTCAAGGGTTATGACGTCGACAACGCTGCCCGTCGGCAGCAACCGTCCGGTCGATGCGCCACCCGGCGACAGATAATCCAGACCAATTTTCGATCCGGTTCCGGAGACGCCGGGAATCGAAAAATCGCCGGACTCGTCAAACCTCCCGTTTCGGGTCGGAATATGGGCATGATAAACACTTTTGAGGTTGGTGTTGAAAACCCGGACCAGAGTCATCTCGCCATCGGCCCTGACCATGCCGGTATCTATGGCGAAAGGGCCAACAGCGGACGACAGGTTTCCGCAGGTTGTTGAAAAATCGACAACCGGCTGATCAATCGCGACCTGGGCGAAGGTGTAATCGACGTCGGCATCATCGCGAGCTGACGGATTGATGAACACAGCTTTCGAGACCGAAGACACACCACCGCCCATACCGTTCAACTGGCGCCCGTACCTATCCGGACTGCCGAGCGCGTGAAGCAAAATACGGTCACGTTCTTCGCCATCAACGCGCATGTCTTCGGTTTTGAAAAAAACACCTTTTGAAGAGCCGCCCCTCATGAAGACGGCGGGAATGCGTTTCTGGGTCATGGTTAAACCTTCAGGTTAAAGGAACCGGATGCAACAGGGGTTCCATTAATCACAATCTCGATCCTGTGGTCACCGGAATAATGCTTCCGTGTTGTGAAATCTGCAAACGTCTGGGATTTTTTGATCTCTTGTTTCGCCCCTGCTGGCAACACCAGCTCCCTGAGTTTGAACACTTTGGTCGTCGTTTTCCCGCTCTTTTTGACATAGTGGACGATGTAATCAATGGCGAGCTTTTGTGCCGTTTTTTTATTCGACGTGATGGAGAAATTGAATGACAATGCCTCACCAAGCGAGAGAACCGGGGGCGTGAGAGAAAAGTCCGAAACACTCACATCCGGGCTGGCCTCAAACCCGAACAGTGCAAATGCCCGTGGATGGCCCTGTTTCAGCAGGCTCCGTGATGCGTGTTTGGTGATCCAGGCGGTTTCTTCAACACCCTGGTCCCACGCATTAACCCAGTCCAGCATAAGCTCCGGGTGATCTTTCGAGATATCATTGAGATGATTGGCAACTGATTTCCTGACATACAGTTCCGGATCCGCGCTTAACGCATCAAGAACAGGTTTGACGGGAGCCGGGTCTTCGATCAGCGGCCTGATCTGAAACGACCAGGGCAGGCGCGGGCGACTGCCTTCGCTGGCAAGGCGGCGGACATGATGATCTTCGTCACCCGCCCAGTCGGTCATGACATCAAGGGTCCGTTCAAGATCGAGTCTCAGAAATTCCCGAATGGCAAATTCCGATGATGAATAGCGGGTGAAATATTTAAGGGCATCAAGCGAACGATCAAAATGATCGCGTCCATAAACACCGACAAAATCGGGGAAAAACATGCCCTTGAACGTGCCCTGATAGACCGGCGCGACAGGCGCCAGAATCTCGAGTGCACGGTCAAAATCTGACGGCAGTTGTTGTGCCACAAGTTCGGTTGTCCGGCGCAGGCGCTGCATCAGCGACAGCATGTCGAGCCCGTCCATTGCCGAAATGACGAACGCTTTGCGGTCGAATTTTGAATATTGCTGATGAAAATGTTCCGCCAGTTCGCGAAAAAAAGCTTCATCAAACCAGTTCTTCAGTTCATCCACGATATTATCGTCCTAGGCGGTCGGGTCGGGCTTTGGTTTCAGCAGTATAAAGACGTTACCGACCAGCACCAGTGCGACTCCACTGAGGCTGAACGTCGTCCATTCGAACCCCTCAAACAGGGTTGAAAGCGTGAGGGCAACAACCGGGAACAGTACGGTTGCATAGCCGGCGCGTTCAGGCCCGATCCGCCCCAGCAGGGTCAGATAACAGCCAAATCCAACCACCGACGCAAAAATCGCCAGAAACAGGAGGGAGCTGACATAAGGAAGACCGGGATCAAAGGCAAATGGCTCACCGGTTGCCAGATTAAGCACCGTCATGAACAACGCCCCGTAAAACATTGCCAGCGTCGTTGTCTCAAATATCGGCAGGCCACGTTTCTGGAATTTACTTGAAATCAACATGCCGGCGGACGCCGACAAAGTTCCTGCCAGCCCCAGAAGCAACCCGCCTGACGTGTCGCTGGAGAGATCAAACGCCCTGAGTTCGGGCCAGAACACAACCGTAATCCCGCTCAGGCCCAGCGCGGCACCCATCAGGACACGCGCGGGAATTTGAGCGCGAAACAGGACTGCCGAACCCAGAATATTCCAGACAACAAGGGTTGAAAAAATCACCGATACCAGACCACTGGTCAGATAGTTTGTACATTTATAAAGCAGGAAAAAGTTCGTGCAAAACAGCAACAATCCCTGAAGCGCGATACGCGGATGATCGCTCAACGGAAACCGAATGCGCCGCCCGGTAACCCGGCAAAAGATGTAGAGGATCAGCGATGCCAGAAAAAATCGGTAGGCGACGGAAACCTGTACGGGAACCTCACCCAGTTGGAATGTCAGGGCGATCCAACTGGACCCCCAGACAAGAACAGTGACGGTGTAGAGAATGAGATTAGTCATCTCCGTTGCTTACCCCCGTCGGGCGTTCAAGGCAAACAGACAAAAAAAACGGGACCGGTTGGGGACCGGTCCCGAAAGTTTTTTGGTGCGGTTAACACCGGGCTCAGGGGAGCCAGAATGGCTTGGTATATTCCCGACGAGCGGCTTCACGGCTAATTCCCATATCGCGAAGCTGGTGATCGGTGATTTCACTCAACTGGCGGCGCTGGTCTGCACGGTGTTGCCAGATGTAACCCTGTTTGAGCAGATTGACCGGCAACTCACCGACTGAGCGCAGCAGCTTGGCAACTGTGCTGGTGAAGGTATCTGCGTGCAGACTGTTCAGTGATTGGCATTCAGTTCTGGTCATCTCTCAATTCCTCTTCCTTAACGTCCCCGTCATCCGGATTGATGTTTTGGGGTGGCTGTTCTGTGAGAAGAGAAATAGTCGCAATTTTGCCTGTCGACAAACGATATTTTTTCATAAAATCATTAATAAAACTAATCCGAATGTATCGATACAATTTTTAACCTATTGTAAAATAATGATTAATAAAATTTTAATGCTATATCCTCTTGTTTTTCACATAGATTTTTATTATCTATTTTTTATGCCTCGTCGTCTGCCTCCCCTGAACGCCCTCAAGGTCTTTGAAGCTGCCGCCCGCCATTTGAGTTTCACCAAGGCCGCCGACGAACTGCATGTCACCCAGGCTGCCATCAGTCATCAGATAAAGGCGCTTGAGGGGTCTCTGGGAATGAAGCTGTTCAGGCGGATGAACCGCGCCCTGTTGCTGACCGACGAAGGACAGATACTCTATCCAGGCATCAGTGAAGCGCTTGATTTGATTTCGCAGACGACGGATCGACTGCACCGGTATGAACACAGCGGCCTGCTGACCGTCGGCACCATGGATACGCTGGCCGCAACCTGGCTGGTGCCGAAACTTGGGCGGTTTCGTAAACTGCATCCCGATATCGATGTCCGCATTTCCACAGCCGACCACATTGTCGATTATGTGCGTGACGGCATTGATATCGGATTGCGCTACGGGCAGGGCAACTGGCATGCCGGCCTTGAAACCGATTTTCTTATGGCCGAAGAAGTATTTCCCGTTTGCAGTCCGTCAATGCTGGAAGACGGGCCGCCGCTGAAAACACCTGACGACCTTCGCCATTACCCGCTTCTTCATGACGACATGCGCATCGACTGGCGAATGTGGTTAATGGCGGCAGGTGCGACCAGGGTTGACCCCGACCGGGGACCCGGATTTCAGCATTCCTATCTGGTCTACCAGACCGCCGTCGCCGGTGGCGGGGTGGCATTGGCAAGAAGTGCACTGGTTAGTCACGAGCTGGACGATGGCCGGTTGATCAAGCCCTTTGATTTCGCCCTGCCTGCGACCTATGCGTACTATGTCGTCACGCCCAAAACCAACGCCAGCAAACCCAAGGTCCAGGCGTTCCGCGAGTGGGTTCTGGAAGAAGCCCGTGAAGAGCGGGAAAAAAATCTGTCGGCGATGGACATCGACGTGCTGAAAGATTATCAATCAGGCCCGGCGCCGCGTGGCTGGCCGAGTGGGCAGAATCTGACATGATCGACTGGTGGACCAAATTACGTATCGCTTTGCTGGGCGGTCTTGTTATCGCAACACTGGCGAGCTTCTTTCAGGGGCATTTCTGGTGGCTTGACCTGTTCGCTCATTTTCGCTGGCAGTACGTTCTGGCTTCGCTGTTTGTTCTGGCTTTCAGCTTCGATAGCCGACGCCAGCTGTATGTCGCGTCGCTTGTCCTTGTCGGCAATCTTTGGGGGGTTTCTCAATCCGGACACGCGATGACAGCTAGCGATCCCGCAAACATTAACGAATTACCCCCGATATCTGTCGTTTTCCTGAATACAAACCTTTACAACATGCGTTACGGCGAAATTAAGTCGTTCATCAAATCGACCGGCGCCGACATCGTTGTATTGAGTGAGATGCGGGTCAACTGGAAACAGTCGTTTGACCCGCTTTTGCAGATCTACCCCTATTATCATCAGGTCATGGGACAGGCCGTTGAAGACGACATACCAAGCGGAATCGTATTGCTGTCACGCTATCCACTTGAAAATCTTAGTTCTGTGGTCAATCCCGTCAGAAATCATGCCTATATGCTGGCGGCAAATGTCCTTCACCCTTCCGGAACATTCACAGCTGTCGGTGTGCACCTGACCAATTCCATAACCCCTTACAGAGCGGCCAATCAGAAGGCCGAGGTTAGTGCCCTTGCCGACTGGGCAAGCAAGCAATCCCGGCTGGCTTTCATTGTTGGTGACCTCAATCTGACACCCTTTGCAAACCAGTATCAGAAATTACTGACAGAGGCCCGATTGAGCCAGTCAAAACAGAATTATTTCCCGACCTGGCCCAGTTCCCTGATGCCGGGCGGAATTCCGATTGATCATGTCCTGGCGGGGTCACGCGGCAATATTATCGAGATGGCGGTTGGTCCGGATGTCGGCTCGGACCATCGCCCGGTAATTGCAAAAATCTCTCTCAATTAACCGTTCAGATCTGTAACTCGGCAAGATTCTGAAACAGTTCGAGCGCTTCGGCATTGGCCAAAGCTTCCTTGTTTTTCACTTCCCGACCGTGAATGACGTCGCGGACCGCAAGCTCGGTAATCTTGCCGGATTTGGTGCGCGGGATATCGGCAACCTGAATGACTTTTGCCGGAACATGACGGGGCGTGCAGTTGTCACGGACCTGCTTTTTGATTTTTTCCGTCAGCTGCTCGTCAAGGGTCAGGCCGTCGACCAGAACGACAAACAGAATCACCCGGGTATCAAAATTCCAGTCCTGACCAATAACGATACTCTCCTCGACTTCTTCCAGACGCTCGACCTGACGATAGATTTCCGCCGTGCCGATACGCACACCACCCGGATTAAGCGTCGCATCCGAACGCCCGTAGACAACATAACCGCCGTGTTCCGTCCGCTCGATAAAATCGCCATGACACCAGATGTTGGGAAACACATCAAAATAGGCGCTGTGATAGCGCGACCCGTCCGGGTCGTTGAGGAAGCCGGGCGGTACCGACGGAAAAGGGGTTTTGCAAACCAGTTCACCCTTTTCGCCAATCAGCGAATGTCCGTCATCGTCAAAAATATCAACATCCATCCCATAGACGGCCTGTTGCAACTCGCCACGCCAGACCGGTTTGGTCGGATCTCCGGCAAGAAAACAGCCCATGATGTCCGTGCCCCCCGTCATCGAAACCAGATGAACGTCACTCTTGATCGCTTCATAGACAAAATCAAAGCGTTCCGGTGCCAGCGCAGACCCGGTCGAGCAGATCATTCTGAGCGACCTCATCGGGTGGCTGTCAATCGGTCGTGTCCCGCTGTTATCAAGCGCTTCGAGAAACTTCGCCGAGGTGCCGAACAGGGTCGCTTTTTCTTCTTCTGCGTAATCAAACAGCGCCAGTGGCGATGGATAAAAGGGTGAGCCGTCATACAGCAGAATGGTCGCGCCCCAGGTGATATTGGGAACCAGCCAGTTCCACATCATCCAGCCACAGGTGGTAAAGAAAAAGACCCGGTCTTCGGCCTTGATATCGAAATGCAACGGTTGTTCGGACGCGTACTTCAGCAATGAGCCGCCGCAGGTGTGAACAATACATTTGGGCGCACCCGTGGTGCCTGACGAAAACATGATATACAGCGGGTGGTCGAAGGGTAGCTGGACGTATGCAATGTCCTGCGGCTGCCAGGGTGATGTCAGACGGTCCCAGTGAACCCCGTGAGGGATTGCAGAGACATCCATCTTTTCGCCGATGTAATCAAACACAACGACTTTCTCAAGGGTCGGCAACTGAGCGGCAATCTCAGCCAGCTTTCCGAGACTGTCGTGGGTTTTGCCATTGTAATGATAACCATCAGCCGCGAACAAAACTCTGGGTTCGATCTGCTCAAACCTGTCGAGCACGCCGCGCACGCCGAAATCAGGTGAACAGGACGACCACACCGCACCAAGGCTGGTTGCCGCCAGCATGGCGATAATGGTTTCAGGCATGTTAGGGACAAACCCTGCAACCTTGTCGCCTGCCTTGAGTCCCATCTCCTGAAGGGCCTGAGCCATGCGGGAGACTTCATCATGAAGCTGATCATGCGTCAGATGACGGACAACCTTGTCTTCGCCATGAAAAACGATTGCGTCCCGCTTTCCGCGATGACGAAGAAGGTTTTCTGCAAAATTGAAGCGGGCTTCGGGAAACCATCTGGCTCCCGGCATTTTTTCAGCATCCTCCAGAACCGGTCCCTCCCAGCCCTCGCCGATCAGTCCGAGATCGTTGACCAGACTGGGCCAGAATTTGTCGGGCTGCTCAACCGAAAATTGCCACAGCGCATCGGAATCAGGAATCGGGATGCCCCAGTCCCGTTCGACCTTACCCATAAATTGCGCGACATTGGTCTCTGCAATACGGTCTGCACCTGGCTGCCAAAGCGGTTCACTCACGCCCTGCTCCTCCCCTGATTTTTTCGAGCAGGTCACAGTATGTGGGGTAAGGCAGAGCGGTTCAAGCTGCGGGTTTGTCTAAAAACCGCCGCGCCATTTCACGATGTTCGTCGGTGATGTGAGCGGCCATGGTCCGCCACATGGCCCAGAAAACGGCGGCATCATCTGTATACCCGAAAGCCAGCAAAAAATCGGGGATCGCATCTATCGGGGTGATAAAGTAGGCGAGGGCGGCGATGATTGCTGCCTTCACATGTTTTGGCGTTTTTGCATCGACGGCACAGCAATACGCTGCCGCCGCTTCTTCGGCAAACGGGATTTTGCCCATGGTCCTGGCGACCTTCGACTTGAAATCGCGGCGGACCAGACGTTCGTTATCATCGGTATCAACCATGCTCCGCTGATCATAACGATATCGAACCGGGCGCGACAACAATCCTTGTGTCCGGGACACCCCGTCACATGGCGTCACCTCAGGCGGTGCGCAGAACCTGCTCCGTGGTTTCCAGAATCCAGTCTATCTGGTCGCGGTTGATCATCAGCGGCGGTGCAAACCGAAGCGTATTCTGGTGTGTTTCCTTGCACAGCAATCCAGCCTTCTGAAAGGCCTCACTGAACCGTCGGGCGCCGCCTGCATCTTCGTGAAATTCGACGGCAATCATCAGGCCCCGACCGCGCACATCCTTGATCTGGTTGGTCCGCAGTTTTTCCAGCTCATTCAGAAAATAGTCGCCCTGTTCGGCCGCATTTTCAATCATGCCTTCATCGATGAGCGCTTTCAGTGCCGCGCGGGCGACTGCGCAGGCCAACGGGTTGCCGCCAAACGTCGAGCCATGCTGACCCGGTTTCAACACCCCCAGCACCTCGGTATTCGACAGCACTGCCGACATCGGGTAGAAGCCGCCGGTCAAAGCCTTGCCGATTAACGTCACGTCGGCTTCGATGCCCGCATGCTGTTCGGCAAAGAGCGTCCCGGTACGACCAAGGCCGGTCTGAATTTCGTCGAGAATCAGCGTCACATTATGCAGGGTGCAAAGCTCTCTGGCGCGTTTCAGATAGCCTTCCGGCGGGATGATAACCCCGGCTTCGCCCTGAATCGGCTCGACCAGAAAACCGACCGTATTCGCCGTGATTGCCTTTTCAAGCGCATCCGCATCGCCATAGGGAACAACCTTGAAACCGGGCGTGAACGGCCCGAAACCGGTGCGTGCGGCGGGGTCCGTACTGAACCCGACAATTGTTATGGTGCGACCATGAAAGCCGTCGGCGCAGACAATGATTTCAGCCTGATCTTCGGCTACACCTTTGACTTCATACCCCCACTTGCGGACGGCCTTGATCGCCGTTTCGACAGCTTCTGCACCGCTGTTCATGGGCAGAACCTTGTGCGAATTTGTCAACGCACAGATCTCTTCATAAAACTTTGGCAGTTGGTCATTGCGAAAAGCTCTCGACGTCAGCGGCAGGCGGGCGGCCTGCTCAACCAGTGCGGCATGAATTTTCGGGTGACAATGGCCCTGGTTGACGGCGGAATAGGCCGACAGGCAATCGAGATAACGCTTTCCGTCGACATCCCAGACATATACGCCCTCGCCGCGGGTCAGGACGACGTCAAGGGGATGATAGTTGTGTGCCCCCAGTCTGGATTCAACTTCAATCATTTGCTCGGCGGTTGGATGGATGGCGTTCATTGCTGTCTCCTGTCGGGTTAACTGGCTTCCAGAAAATGTGTATGGCGGCTGAGGATCTGTTCGCCGAACAGGCTTTTCACCAGATCGACAACCAGCTCAGCGCTTTGATTGCGTTCGTCAAAGGCCGGATTAAGCTCCATGATATCGAGCGACCCCATGAGGCCCGATTCATAGATCATCTCCATGCAAAGCTGTGCTTCGCGGTAAGTCGGACCGCCCTTGACCGTGGTGCCGACGCCGGGCGCGATTGAGGGGTCGAGAAAATCAACATCGAAACTGACATGCAGATGACCGCCGCGCCGGTCGAGTTTTTTCAGCACATCTTCCATGCTCCGGCGCATGCCGCGCTCGTCGATACGGCGCATGTCATGAACCTCAAGCCCGCTTTCAACGATCATGCGCTTTTCAACCGCATCAACAGAGCGGATGCCAAGCTGAATGATGTGAGCCGGATCGAGCATCGGCCTGGACCGGCCAATATCCGTTAACAGGTCAGGGCCACAACCGGAGATGACGGCAACCGGCATGCCGTGAATATTGCCCGATGGCGAGGTTCCCGGTGTGTTGAAATCAGCGTGCGCATCAAGCCACAGAACGCTGAGTGGTCTGCCCTGATCGGCGCAATGATGTGCCGCAGCGGCGATTGACCCGATGGCGAGCGAATGGTCACCCCCCATCAGGATCGGGAAAGACCCCGAGCTGAGAGTTGAATAGCAGGCATCGCGGACAGACCGGCACCATTCAGATGTTTCCGCCAGGTGGCGGTAACCGTCTACGGGATGGGCATCAGGATTGCTCGGGCCGACAAGATTTCCCTGATCGTGAACCTCAAATCCCATAAGGCTCAGCGCCGCTTGCAACCCGGCCACGCGCAATGCTTCCGGCCCCATCGACCCGCCACGATGACCCGCACCGATATCCGTTGGCGCACCAATCAGGGAAACGGAATGTGAGTTGGGGCGAAAAGTCATTACCAGCACCTCAGAAAAATGATGCTGGAAAGTAACCTGTAAACGATGAAATGTGTTCGCGTATTTGCCCCGGACGCACTACACTAATGCAAGATTCTTGCATGAAACGGGGTGTGCGCCACCATGTCTGCCAGGTTTGACTTCATGGACAAAAAGATTTTGCAGGCCTTGCAGACAGATGGGCGCATGTCGAATGCCAGGTTGGCTGAACAGGTCAATCTTTCACAAAGCCAGTGCCTCAGGAGATTGCGCGATCTGGAAGAGCGTGGTCTGATTGATGGCTATGCTGCACGCCTCAATCGCAAAAACATTGGACTCGGCGTCATGGCCATCGTTCTGGTAACGCTGGAAACCAACTCTGAGAAAGGCGGCGAATTGCTGCGTAAATTTGCCCGCGACAACGCCGAAGTTATTGAATGCCACGGCACAGCGGGACCGGCCGATTACATTCTGCGGATCGTCAGCCCGGACATTGAAAGTTACAGTTATTTTCTGACCCAGCGCTTGAGTACCTGCGAAGGCGTTGTAAAAACGCAGTCCCACCTGTTGATGGAATACGTCAAGGAAGGTCAGGGTTATCCGCTGGACCAGATGCTGGACAGCAAACAATCGTAAATCTCTAAAGTTGAGGATCGGAATATGGATGTAAACGGTGTAGCGGCAATCGTCACAGGCGCGGCATCAGGGTTGGGGGCGGCGACGGCACGCGCTCTCGCGGGTGCCGGTGCAAAGGTGGCGTTACTTGATATGAACGTTGCCGCCGCGGCCGAGGTGGCTGGTGAAATTGGCGGCATCGCCGTTCAATGTGATGTCGCAGATGTCATCAGTGCCGAAACCGCCGTGCGCGACGCACGCGACATTCATGGCCCGGCGCGTATCGCCGTCAGTTGTGCCGGCATCGCCCCGCCGGCGAAAATTGTCGGTCGAGACGGGCCGCAGGAGCTGGCAACATTTGCCCAGACCATCAACATCAATCTGATTGGTACGTTCAATATCTTGCGCCTGGCAGCCGCCGACATGAAAGCGCTTGACCCGCTGGATGGTGGCGAGCGCGGACTGATCGTCAACACTGCCTCAATAGCCGCGTTTGAAGGCCAGATCGGGCAGGCGGCCTATTCGGCATCCAAGGGCGGCGTTGCCTCCATGACCTTGCCGGCGGCGCGCGAATTTTCGCGCTCCGGAATTCGCGTCATGACAATTGCCCCCGGTATTTTTGGCACACCGATGCTGTTCGGATTGCCGGATGAGATACAGAACAGCCTGGGCCAGCAAGTTCCCTTTCCATCCCGCCTGGGTGATGCGGCGGAATATGCCAAGCTGGTTCTTCATATCGCCGACAACATGATGCTCAATGGTGAAGTCATCCGTCTCGACGGCGCTTTGCGTTTGCCACCGATCTGATTATCGATGCACCTGCTGCTGATCCTCGCCGGGTTTGTTTTTGCGACTGCGGCCAATGGCGAGCCGGTTTCACTTTATCAACGCATAAAAGATAAAACACCGGTCGACGCAGAGCGGGTCATCGTCGATGCCCAAAAAGCACCCTGGCGGGCGGTTGGCCGGATTAACCGGACCACCGGCGGCCATTGCACGGCGACCGTGGTCGGCCCAAAACTGGTTTTGACGGTCGCTCATTGCCTGTGGATACAGAAACAGCAACGCCGACACAGGCTTGAGACGTTGAGGTTCGTTGCCGGATGGCAGCGCGGCAAATACCTGTTCGCCTCCCGGATCAAGGCGTTTTTCATCGCCCCGGGGTTTGTTGTCAAAAACCCCAAAATCAGAGGCCTGACAAATCGTGACTGGGCGCTGGTTGTTCTTGAAAATGACCCTGTTCCGATTACTGGTCTTGTGCAACCAGAACTTCTTGATCCCGTCAAGCTGGCTTCTCTTCTGAAAGCAAAAACAAAATTCATACAGGCCGGTTACAGTATCGATAGCAAGGAAGTTCTGACAGCCCATCCCGATTGCGCGGTCTGGCGGTATGAACCCAAACGGCCGCTGATCACGCATGACTGCAAGGTATTACCCGGCGATTCAGGTTCGCCCATTGTTTACGAAGCCGCCCCCGGCGATATACGCCTGATCGGCATCCATGCCGGATCGTTACATGATCGTCGGGTCGAGAAGGGTTTCATGGTGCCGACGGCAAGTTTCCTGCCGAAAATGAAACAGATGCTCAAACAGTTGCGCTGATCACGCGCCCGAACAGGGTCAACAATTCAGCCATCCTGAACGGTTTCAGTAAAGTGTGTGTGGCGCCGAGCTTGGAGCTGTTTTTCAGGTATTGCGGATTACCGGACATGGCGATTACCGGAATGGTCGGGGCCAGTTTTCGAATCTCCATAATCGCTTCGATTCCCTCGCCATCTTCCATGACGATATCCGTAAGCACGACATCGGGTTGCTCGGAATGGAACAGGGCAAGGCCGGTATTTCCATTTTCCGCTTCCCTTACCTGATGACCCGCCGCAACAAGACCGTCGCGCAAATGTCTGCGCAGCAGTTCGTCATCCTCCATCACCAGCACCGATATCATGGTCCAACCCTAGCCCTCAAAAGACAGAACCCAAATTCACCAATGATCAATTTATCGCGAGGACAGGTTTCCGGGCTCCTCAGGTTGATTTGCCGCGATCCAGAGCCTGCATCAGGGTTGATACAATCACATCCTGGCGCAGCCAGACTCCGGCCAGACCATTAACCCAACCAGAGCCCCACCAAAAATCGGCCAGCTCAGGCCGAAAACCTCGGCGGCCAGACCAAGAACAAACGCCCCGATCCCGGCACCACCGATATGGATAATCCCGTAAAGGCTGAGTACCCGACCCCGCATTCCGGCAGGGGTAATGAGATGAAGGGTCGATTGCATGCCGATTCCGGCAATAACCATTCCGGCCCCGGCGAGAACCGTGAACGGCAGGGCGATACTGAACGAAGACGTCGCGATCAGTCCGATATTGGCGATCACCGCCGTCAGCGTTCCCAGCAGTGCCACTCTTGACTGATCCCCCATGCTGCCCCGCCCGGCCATCCAGAACCCGCCCAACAGGGCGCCGATACCAAACGATGCGGTCAGAGCGGCAAACCCGTCGACACCTTTAAGAAACACGTCGGACGTCAGCCCCGGCAGCAAATCGATGATCGGACGAAGACATAATGATCCGGTTGTCGTCACCGCAACAATCAGCCCGATTGTTCGGTCCTGACAGACAAACACCAGCCCTTCACGAATATCCTGAAAAATTGAGCGGCGATTGCCGGTATTTTTGTTTGTCTGTTGTTCGGGTAGTTCAAGCGACAACAGGGCGGCAATCAGGGCCAGATAGGTAAGCCCGTTGATGGCAAACGAGGCATTGATGCTCCACAGACTTATGCTCAGGGTCGAGGCAACCGGCCCGAGAAAACGCGCTGCATCCAGGTGCCGGTCAACGACACCTCGTTGCCCGTTATATATTTTGCGAAGTTGGGCTCTTTCAGAGTCAGCCGGATGCCGTGAAGGCCTGTGTGCGTCATATCCAATACCCGGTGCGATCATTCGGAGGCGCGAGAATCAAGGCATTGTATACAATAATTCGAAACCGCCCCGAATAATTACTACACGCTGTCATCTGTCAACTGAGCCGCAGCGTCTGACATACTCATTCACAGATAAAAAGGACCGGAATCTGGCTATATCTTCGTATTGAGGGTAGGCTTTCCGTCTCGTTATCCTGATCAACCGGAAAAGTAAATTTGCGTGTCTGAAGCCGCTGCCAGTCTCTCTAAAGATATCCAGCGCGCCCTCGGGCGGTTTGCTGCACTGGCGTTTTGCCGCGCCGACATGCTGTTCGAGCTGGATCACAATAACAAGATTGCATTTTCAGCCGGAGCCGTGGGTCCGTTGTTGGGGCATAGCGAGACCGAGCTGGCTGGCATGTCTTTTCTCGACCTGATTGCTCCCGACAACCGCGATATGGTCAATATCCTGCTATCGAGCGGCGGATCTGATGCGCGCATCAATGATGTCGAAACACAATTGGTGATGAAAAATGACGCCCGCGCCAAGGTCGCTATTGCCGGATACCGGGTTCCGGATTTCGACAACAATTTCTTTCTCGCCGTCAAGGTCACGCCGCGACCAGGCGGCAAACAGCGTGTCCGACTATCCGATCACGAAGAAGAATCCAATGTCCTGAACTCAAAAGCCTTCGCAACGGTCGCAGCCGACCGTATCCAGTCTCTGCAGGATGCCGGTGGCACGGCCAAGCTCAGCATGATCAAAATCGACAATATCGATGAAATCAAACAACGGATGTCGACGGACAACCAGAGTAAAATGTTTGAAGCCATTGGCGACGTGCTGAACGAAAGCTCGCTTGGCGGGGATACCGCCGGTCGTATTGATGAGGGCAACTTCACCGTCTTGCATTCTGATGACACGAGCGCCGAAAATATTAGTGCCAAAATCGCCGAAGCAACCAAAGGCATCGGCTCGTCAGACATCAAGGCCAGCACTAAAACGACAACCCTTGAAGCGGATATGGGAGGCCTGACAGAAGAACAGATGCAGAAGGCGATCATCCATACCATGAAGAAATTCTCGACGGGTGATGGCACGTTGGCGCAACCCAACTTTGCCGGCATGCTTGAAGAAAAAACTGCTGAAACGGTCAAGGCCGTCGAGGCGTTTCGCCGAGTTTGTGCAACCAAACATTTTGACCTTGTCTACATGCCGATCTGCCTGCTGAAAACCGGTACGGTTCACCACTTCGAGGCCCTGACCCGGTTTCGCGGCAACGCTGGCGGACTCGAAAGCTCTCCTTATGAATTGATCACGCTGGCCGAAGAAGTCGGGATCATTGCGGAATTTGATCTTGTTGTGGCGGAAAAAGCGATCGACATGATCAAGGCGAACATGGGCAATGAAAATTTCGCCTCTATAGCGGTGAATGTCTCCGGCCATTCCATATCTGATTCTGAATTTATTCAGAACATGCACAGGCTGCTGGATTCCGTGCCAGGCCTGAAGGGGTTTCTGTCCCTTGAAATTACCGAATCAGCCGAAATCAACGATCTTGAAAGTGTAAACGCAACCATCCAGACCTTCCGGGACAAGGGTTTTCATGTCTCGCTTGATGATTTTGGAGCCGGTGCTGCAAGTTTCGATTATCTCAACAGCTTCGATGTCGACACCGTCAAGTTCGATGGCCCCGTGGTCAAGCGCGCCTACCGGACCAAAAAAGGCAAAGCCTTCCTCGCCTCCATGGCCACCCTCTGTCGCCAAATCGGCATCGAAACCATTGCCGAAATGGTCGAAGACGCGGAACTCGCCAAGTTCCTCGACGAATGCGGCGTCAACCTTGGTCAGGGGTATTATTTTGGCAAACCCGACTTCGACATCAACTCATTTCCGTCGGTATTGCCGACCGAGAGATGATGGTGGAGCCGATCGGGATCGAACCGACGACCTCGTCATTGCGAACGACGCGCTCTCCCAACTGAGCTACGGCCCCGTCACCATGGGCACCCGTCATGAAAGCGCTTTACGTGCGTTCCGGCGGGTTGCCGGATAATGAATTTTGTGACGGTATTTTGTCAAGATGCCGGGCTTCGGAAAATCGTTCCCGCCCTTGCGCGGGGCTGACGTGGTCGCTAACTTATGGCCCAGTTCAAACCATCAGGATCATGTGTATTATGGATATCGTTCTGGGACCGCTGCTCCAGGTTATCTTGATTGTTCTCGACCTCTACGTCTGGGTGATCCTGATCGGTGTGATCCTCAGTTGGCTGGTCGCGTTCAATGTCGTCAACACCCACAATCGTTTCGTTCATACCGTTGGTGACGTGATGCATCGCCTGACCGAACCGTTGCAGGCACCGATCCGGCGCGTTCTGCCTAATCTCGGCGGACTTGACCTGTCACCGATGGTGCTGATCCTCGGTGTCATATTCGCCCGCGGCGTCATCGAAAGATTACTCTATAACCTTGGCTGACCTGCTGTCTCCTTTTGCAATAACCGACAGGGGGATCCGGGTTTCCATTCGCCTTACGCCGAACGCAGCAAAAGACCGGATTGTCGGCATCGTCGCCGACGCTCAAGGAAATGGCGTATTGCGGATAGCGGTCACCGCCGTTCCGGAACAAGGTCGCGCCAACAAGGCGATGATCCGGGTGCTTGCCAAACATTGGCGGTTTCAAAAATCATCGATGAGCGTTATTCAGGGGATCAGAGATCGCAACAAGGTGCTGAACATCGAAGGGGACACAAGCGAGCGGTATGCTTTTCTGCTGGCCTGGTCCAGAGACCTATTTGAGGAGTAAGTAACAGAATGTCGGAATCCAATATCATTGACGGCAAGGCCTTTGCCGCCAGACTGCGTGAACGGGTCGGTAACGAAGTCAAAACGCTGAAAGCGGACCATGGCCTGACGCCGGGTCTGGCCGTTGTCCTTGTCGGCGAAGATCCGGCCAGCCAGGTCTATGTCAGAAGCAAGGGCAAACAGACCGTCGAAACGGGCATGGAAAGTTTCGAGCACAAACTGGATGCCTCGACAGCCGAAGCCGATCTGCTTGGGCTGATCGACACGCTTAATACCGATGATCGTGTACACGGCATTCTGGTGCAGTTGCCGTTGCCGGATCATATCGATGAGAGCAAGGTGCTGGCGGCGATCAACCCGGACAAGGACGTTGACGGTTTTCATGTGATCAATGTCGGGCGGTTGTGGACCGGTGCCGACGCAATGGTGCCCTGCACGCCATACGGCTGCATCCTGATGCTGAAAGATGCATTGGGTGATCTGTCGGGCAAACGTGCGCTGGTGCTCGGACGATCCAACATTGTTGGCAAACCGATGGCAGCGTTATTGCTGGCTGAAAGTTGCACGGTGACGATTGCGCACTCAAGAACCAAGGACCTCGAGACCCGTTGCCGCGAGGCAGATATTCTGGTCGCCGCCGTTGGCCGGCCGGAAATGGTCAAGGGCGACTGGATCAAACCGGGGGCAACAGTTATTGATGTCGGCATTAACCGCATCGACGCGCCAGAAAAAGGGGAAGGCAAAACCCGTCTGGTTGGCGACGTTGACTTCGCCGAAGCCCGTACCGTCGCCGGCGCAATCACGCCCGTTCCGGGAGGTGTCGGCCCGATGACTATTGCCTGTCTGCTGCGCAATACTCTGGTCGCCGCGCGTCGCCAGAAAGGCATTCAGGCAACGGATATATAAAACGCCAAGCCGTTGAAAAACCTCATTTTGCTGCACTGATTTGATGCAGCATAAGGTGCAGCAATTTGAGGCGGTGCAGGCGACCGCGCGGATCGCCACAAGCTTCAGTTTTGCAGATTTTCAGGCAGCGTCTGCCGGCGGCAACAGATTGCGCTCGGCGTTGACGCTCAGGGTTTTATCGTGGTCTCGCTGAAGGCGGGCATTACGTTCTTCCAGATGGCGAATTTCCATTTCCGCGGATTCGGCCCGACGGGTCATGTCACGCGCCCGCTTGCGTGCCCGTCCCGCTGCCAGCCATGCCGCCAGTCCGCCCCACAAAACACCGATCATGACGGCGGCCAGGATAAGTGCGAACAGGGGTATCTCCATCGATACTGGAAACGGCCAGAAATCAACGGTCGCCGCATTCCGGTTGACAAGCGAAAACACAATGATCGCCAGTGCCAGGGGGACCGAGATGATCCAGGAAATGAATTTATTCAATGGTCTTGTCCACATTGGAAAAGGACAGGCTAATACGCAATTCAGCTGCCCGCGTTCAGGCGTTCACGAAGCTGCTTTCCGGTTTTGAAATACGGTATATATTTTTCATCAACCTTGACGGCTTCACCGGTGCGTGGATTACGCCCCGTCCGGGCACCGCGTTCCTTTACTGAAAACGCACCAAAACCGCGTAACTCTACCCGGTCCCCATTTGCCAGCGCAGCCGTGATCTCCTCAAATATCGTCGTAACAATGCGTTCAACATCGCGTTGATACAAAAGCGGGTTCTCAGCAGCCAGAAGCGCAATCAGTTCAGATTTTGTCATGCACGCCTCCCCTATCTTTCCCCAATGTGTTACGGCCCGTTAATCCGGGACCCGGATGAATCGTCAGTCGATTCCTAAAGTTTCAATGCAGGGTGCCAAACAGAAATCACCCCGTCAAGTGTAAGTCGTTCTGAAAGAAGCGTTTTTCCAATCAAACCACTGACAAGATCCCGCCAGGGTTCATCTTCGTGAGAGATTTCGACATCGACAACAGGCACCTCACCGGAGATATCTTTCTCATCCGCCAGCCATTTCAGCGCCTCTTCAAGCGCTCCCATGTCGTCAACAAGCCCGTTGGCCTTGGCCTGTCGCCCGGAGAAGACACGGCCGTCAGCCAGCGCCAGAACATCGCTCCGCCCAAGATCACGACGGGCAGTTACCATGTCGACAAACTGCTCAAAGAAATCCTTGATGACCGCTTCAATCGCTGCCCGCGCATCATCGCCAAACGGTTCCATCGGGTTCGGCTGTGCCTTCAGAGGGCCGCTTTTGATCACCTCCGGCTTGATCCCAATCGTCTTCAAAAGCTCAGTAATATCAGCGGTTTGCAAGATGACCCCTATTGATCCGGTCAGGGTTCCGGCCCGTGCAAATATGCGATCCGCAGCGATCGCCGTCATATAGGCAGCCGAAGTTGCCGTTCCGCCCATCAACGCGACTACGGGTTTTTTCGCAGCGACTTTACGCAGTTGACCATACAGCGATTCGCCGCCAACGAAAGTGCCGCCGGGACTGTCGATGGTGACGAGCAACGCCTTGACGTGTTCGTCTTCGGCGATTTCGGTAAGGACCTGATCACGGTATGGATCATCCAGAATGATCCCCTCAACGGCAATTCTGGCAATCCGGTCACCTTTGCCGGGGAGGCCGCCAAACCGTCCGAAAGCGACGATGATAGCCAACGCCACCGCGCTGACACCAAGAATCCGCCAAAAGATCAGGCGCCGCTTCAAGCGGCGCCTGTCAATAATTGCGTCTGACTGAATTGACATATTTACGGTCCCGCAGTTCCGTCCGGACCAAAGGCCCGGCGGGACTGCGTTCCTCTAGTTCAGCCGTCTTCGCCATCAGCAGCTTCAGCCGCCGGGGCGTCATCGTCGGCTTTGGCCTTGGCTTTTTTCGGTGCCGCCTTCTTCTTGGCAGGCTTGGCTTCGGCGTCAGCCTCATCGCTGGCTTCTTCCTTGGCTTTCTTGGGAGCAGCTTTTTTAGCGGCTGCCTTTTTAGCCGGTTTTTTCTCTTCTTTCTCTTCCTTGACAACGGCTGAGTCGGCTTTTTCTGCCAGAGCGGCACCCAGAATATCACCAAGCGAGGCGCCGGAGTCGGATGACCCATAAGCCTGCATGGCCGCTTTTTCTTCCTGAGCTTCAAGAGCCTTGATGGAAAGTGTCAGACGGCGGCTGGATTTGTCGATCTGGGTGATCTTGGCATCCAGTTTTTCACCGGCGGCAAAACGGTCGGGACGCTGTTCTGAACGCTCGCGACTCAGTTCGGATTTACGGATAAAACCCTGGGCCATATCATTGACCGAAACTTCAATGCCATTGTCGACAATCGCCGTTACCGTGCAGGTCACAACAGCGCCCTTCTTCAGGCCGTCGGTGCTGGATTCAAACGGATCGGCACCAAGCTGTTTAACACCCAACGAAATCCGCTCTTTTTCAACATCAACGTCAAGAACCTTGGCCTTGACCGTATCGCCTTTGTTGTAATCGGCAAGGGCTTCTTCGCCGGTTTTTTCCCAGCTCAGATCGGACAGGTGAGCCATGCCGTCGATTTCACCTTCAAGACCGATGAACAGACCAAACTCGGTGATGTTCTTGACCTCGCCCTCGACTTCCGTGCCAACCGGGTGGCGCGCAGCAAAGGAATCCCACGGGTTGTCCATGCACTGCTTGAGGCCAAGCGAGATGCGGCGTTTTTCCGGATCGGCATCAAGGACCATGACTTCCACTTCCTGGGAAGTCGAAACGATCTTGCCCGGATGAACGTTCTTTTTGGTCCAGCTCATTTCAGAAACGTGGACAAGCCCTTCAACGCCAGCTTCCAGTTCAACAAATGCACCATAATCGGTGATGTTGGTGACGCGGCCTGTAAGGCGGGTCTCGGTCGGGTATTTGGCGCCAACGCCTTCCCACGGATCGGCTTCAAGCTGCTTCATGCCAAGCGAAATACGCTGGGTTTCGGCGTTGAAACGGATCACCTGAACCTTGATGGTCTCGCCAATCTGCAAAGCTTCCGACGGATGGTTGATGCGCTTCCAGGCAATGTCCGTGACATGCAGCAGGCCATCAACACCACCGAGATCAACAAAGGCACCGTAATCGGTGATGTTCTTGACCACACCTTCAAGGATCTGACCTTCAGTCAGCTGGGAAATCAGTTCCGAACGGGCTTCCGAGCGGCTTTCTTCCAGAACCGCACGGCGTGAGACAACGATGTTGTTGCGCTGGGCATCCATTTTCAGAATCTGGAATGGTTGCGGTGTACCCATAAGCGGGCCAATGTCGCGAACCGGACGGATATCAACCTGCGATCCCGGCAGGAAGGCAACAGCGCCCGCCAGATCAACAATAAAGCCGCCTTTGACGCGACCGAAGATAACACCGTTTACACGAACATTGTCAGTGAAGGATTTTTCCAGTTCGATCCAGGCTTCTTCGCGACGCGCTTTTTCGCGGCTCAGGCGAATGATACCTTCGCGGTCTTCGTAGCGTTCGACATAAACGTCAACATCGTCGCCAACGTTCAGTTCGAGATCCTGACCGGGGGTGCCAAATTCTTTCAGCGGCACGCGACCTTCTGATTTAAGTCCGACGTCGACAACGGCAACGTCGTTCTCAACGGCGAGGATGGTGCCTTTCAGCACACGGCCTTCAAAGCCCTGTTCACCGATACTTTCTTCAAGAAGATCTGCAAAATTCTCTGTCATAGGGGGGAGTTCACTGCCGCCAGCGGCGGTCTGTTTGGCTGGAGCCATCGGGTAGTCCTTTCGTTTAGTTTCTGGCCGACCGGTTGGTTCCGGTGGTCTCAAAAATGATCCAAATCCGCAAGTCCCGGCGTTTCGCCGATACGGGGTGAATAGCGACCCTCTCAGTTTTTAAGAGGGTTATCAGGTCCTGGAATTTACGAACTCAAGAGCCTCGGCAAAAGCCTGCTCGGCATCCAGATCACTGGTATCAAGCAATCTGGCATCCGCCGCCGTTTCCAGTGGAGAGGTTACGCGCGACGAATCGCGGGCATCACGCTCCTTCATATCTTCCAAAACGCGGGCATATATAGCTTCACTGCCCCGACCAAGCAACTCCTTTAATCGCCGTTCTGCGCGGACTTCCGCGCTTGCCGTTACAAACAGCTTGACCGGGGCATCGGGACAGACGACGGTTCCGATGTCGCGACCGTCAAGGACGGCGCCATTTGTGCCGCCTGGGGGCGTCGCGGCGAAGTCCCGCTGAAACTGCAAAAGGGCTGCACGCACACCAGGAATGGCAGAAACCTTGGACGCCGCCTGTCCGACATCTTCCGTCCGCAAGCCATCTGCGTTCAGGTCATCGGCTGTCAGGTTTTCCGCCACCCTGGTCGCAAATTCCACATCCTCCGCATCACCGCCCTGATCAAGAACCCTTTTTCCGGTCGCCCGGTAAAGCAATCCGGTGTCGAGATAAGCGAGATTGAAGTGTTTGGCCATGCGCCGGGCCATCGTACCTTTTCCGGCCGCCGCCGGACCATCAATCGCAATGATCATGTGTCATTCCTTATAAATCTCCGTTGGAGTGATATCGTCATACGCTACTCATTTTGCCGCCGAGACCGTTCATCAGGTCAGCAAAGCCGGGAAAACTGGTATCAATGGGAGAGCCGTCATCAATCATCATCGGCTGATCAGTGACCATGCCGAGAACCAGAAACGCCATGGCGATGCGATGATCAAGGTCGGCTTCGATCATGGCACCGCCTTTGGGGGGATGCCCGGTTCCATGAACGATCAGGGAATCCTCCGTTTCTTCAACCCCAACTCCGGCCAGGGTCAGTCCGTTGGCGACGGCGGCAAGCCGGTCGCTTTCCTTGACCCGAAGTTCGGCCAGCCCGTTCATCCGCGTTGTCCCGTTGGCGCAGGCCGCCGCAACGGCAAGGACCGGGTATTCATCAATCATTGATGGCGCGCGCCGGGCAGGCACATCTACACCTTTCAGCATACTCGCCGTTACCATCAGATCAGCCAGTTGATCACCCGCGCCACCCTGGCGGTTGTCGATCGATATCAACGCTCCCATTTCCTGCAAAGTCGTGATCAGGCCGGCGCGCAACGGATTAATGCCGACGCCGCTCAACCTGATTTTCGATCCCTTGACCAGTAGCGCTGCAACCATCGGAAAGGCGGCTGAGGAAATATCACCGGGAACGACGATATCTGCCGCTTCCAGTTCGGGCTGCCCGGTCAGGGTAATCTGTCTTGAACCATCGTCCTGATCTTCAACAATGATTTCAGCGCCAAAGTGGCGCAGCATCAGTTCGGAGTGATCGCGGGTCGGCTGGGGTTCGATCACGGTGGTTTTGCCGGGTGCATTCAGACCGGCCAGCAACACCGCCGATTTCACTTGGGCCGATGCCACAGGCAACGTATAACAGACAGGCAGAAGCGTTTTCGGGCCGGTTACGGTAATCGGTAAACGACCGCCTTCGCGCGACGTGAACTGAATGCCCATTTCGCCAAGTGGCGACATGATCCGGTTCATCGGACGGCGACAAAGCGATGCATCGCCGGAAAATGTTGTGGCGAAAGCATGACCGCCTGCCAAACCCATCAACAAACGAACAGCCGTTCCGGAATTTCCCAAATCCAGAACCTCGGCGGGCTCACGTAAACCGCCGACACCGCGCCCGACGACCCGCCACGTGCCATCATCATCGCGACAAACATCCGCGCCAAATGCGCGCATCGCATCGGCCGTTGCCAGTACGTCCTCACCTTCCAGAAGTCCAGTAATCCGGGTTTCGCCGATCGCCGACCCGCCCAACATCAATGCCCTGTGGGATATTGATTTGTCTCCGGGAACCCGAACCTCGCCAGCGAGCGAAGAAGACTGTTGCGAACGAATTGCGCTCAACCGATTGCCCCTTGTTTTGACAGTCCGGCGCTGACCGCACGGACTCAGAAATTCATCTCGACTGCGCCGCTCTCTATCACGGATTTCGGGCGGTTTACAGGCTTTGTATGCTATTGTGGCGTTGTCCCGATATTTACGGCGTAAAGGAAATTTGAAAAATACGTATTTTTGGTTTTGACAGATGCTTCTGAAAATGGCAATTGGCACATTATCAAGTAATGTCTTATGCAAAATGATCAGTCGGAGAATAGAGCGTGGCGAAAACGGATTTGGGAAAAAAGCACGTCTGCCAGAGCTGCGGTGCACCTTTTTATGATCTTAACCGCAAGCCTGCCGTTTGCCCCAAGTGTGATACGGAAGTGGTGATCGCGGTTGCCAAGGCACGAAAAGCAGCCCCTGAGAAAGCCAAACCTGCGGACAAAAATCCTGCGGAAGATAAAGAAACTGAAGAAACCGAAGAAATTGAGGATATCGATGACATTGATGTTCTTGATGATGATGATGACGATCTCGCCGATGACGACGAAGATGACGATCTGATTGAGGACGCATCCGATCTCGGCGCGGACGACGATGACATGTCGGAAGTCAAGGAACACATCGATCTTGGCGTCGAAGACGATAAAGACTGAGGTGACGCAACACCCGGAGCGGCTAACCTAAATTGCCGTCCGCTCCGGTTTTTGCTTGCCATCGAAGGGCAAGCAGCCGTATTTTCCGCTCCGGCGAACCCAACGCCGTCAGTTTAATATACTTAAGGGGCCGTAGCTCAGTTGGGAGAGCGCAACACTGGCAGTGTTGAGGTCGTCGGTTCGATCCCGATCGGCTCCACCATCAGAACCCCAAGGGAAACCTTGGGGTTTTGTCCGTTTGGGGTCTCGTCTTCTTTTGGGCTTTCTAGCCCCAGTGTGCCCAAATCGTGCCCATAGCTGTTAAGCGCAACAATAGCCCGCTCCTGAAACTCAGGTGCGAGATGCGAATAACGCTGAACCATGGTCAATGATTTGTGCCCGGTCATGTGCATCACGTCGTACAGGGGCAAGCCCTGCTGTACGAGGCGGGAGGCGAATGTATGGCGCAAATCATGAAAACGCACATCTTCCAAACCCGCTTTCTTGCGGGCGCGGTCATAAGCCGTTTTCACGTCTTTCAAGGGCCTTCCATTGTAGGTGAACACTGGTCCGCTATTCTTCGCCACCAGAATGTGCAGGGCACGTTCTGTAAGCCTGACGGAACGGTCTTCACCATTCTTGGTTTCAATGAACGTGACCCGGCCATTGGGCAAATCCACATATCGCCAATCCAGTTTGAACAGTTCCGAACGGCGTCCGCCCGTATCAAGGGCAAAAGCAATCAAAAGCCTTAACCTTTTCGGCGCGGCATTCAATAACCGCTGTTCCTCTGCCAAAGTCAGCCAGCGTGTGCGGCCTTTGGGTAACTTCACTTTTGGAAATACTGGCAATTTCACCAAGTCACCTTCGTTTTTAGCCTTGTTCAAGATTGCTTTAAGGACTGCCAAGTCCCGGTGCAATGTCGCTTCTTTCACTTTCAGACGTCGTTTATCGGCAAAATCCCGAACCCGTTTTGCATCAATTTCGGTCAGCATATATGAGCCGAATTCATCCAAAATCATTTGCAACTGGTACTGATGGCTTCCTTTGTAACCATTAGGGCTTTCCCGTTTCTTCGCTTCCGCATATCCCGTACACTCTGTCACAAGTGCGGTAAGCGTTGGGGCGTGTTGCGGATTGACCGGGATTTCTGAATAGCTACACTTAGCCGTCACGCAATGGGAGGACGGCACCAGTTGCGGATTGACCGGGATTTCTGAATAGCTACACTCTTCCTTGTCAGTACAAGTTCGTCGTCGGCGTTGCGGATTGACCGGGATTTCTGAATAGCTACACTTGTTGCCGTGGCGTTGAAAGCTTGCCCTAAGTTGCGGATTGACCGGGATTTCTGAATAGCTACACTATGGCCGCCGCGCCACTATATCCAACTGTCGTTGCGGATTGACCGGGATTTCTGAATAGCTACACTCTCTATGGGAGCTTCTCGACAAACTACTCCGTTGCGGATTGACCGGGATTTCTGAATAGCTACACTTCGGTTGGCGCTACAAACACGGGCGCGGTGTTGCGGATTGACCGGGATTTCTGAATAGCTACACTTCACGGAAGTCTTCATGAGGTAGCCTGTATGTTGCGGATTGACCGGGATTTCTGAATAGCTACACTTGTTGCAGTCGGCTAGGGCGTACATTCTAGGTTGCGGATTGACCGGGATTTCTGAATAGCTACACTGACACTGGGGTCTTCCATAACAAAGCCCCCGTTGCGGATTGACCGGGATTTCTGAATAGCTACACTATTGACGTTCCCGGTAACCCGTTTGCACTGTTGCGGATTGACCGGGATTTCTGAATAGCTACACTAAAATCCAAACTGATGGTTACGGTTCGGGAGTTGCGGATTGACCGGGATTTCTGAATAGCTACACTCCCGGCCATCGGTGCATGTTGTGACGCTGGGTTGCGGATTGACCGGGATTTCTGAATAGCTACACTGGCGCGATGACGGATCAGCAAGACCCTTGTGTTGCGGATTGACCGGGATTTCTGAATAGCTACACTACCGGATGGCATGGTGCGGTTTCTGTTTGAGTTGCGGATTGACCGGGATTTCTGAATAGCTACACTTGCTGATGAACAATACGCAATCATTGATTTGTTGCGGATTGACCGGGATTTCTGAATAGCTACACTCATCAGCGCCAAGTTGAGCATGACGCCTACGTTGCGGATTGACCGGGATTTCTGAATAGCTACACTGGAGATTGTTTATCCACTCGTTCCATCGCTGTTGCGGATTGACCGGGATTTCTGAATAGCTACACTAGGATAGCTCGCTTCACACTCAATTCCCCTGTTGCGGATTGACCGGGATTTCTGAATAGCTACACTAGATAGGCGCTAACCGATTGAAAAAAAGGTCGGTTAGCGCCTTTCGTGATTCAAAAACTAATCTAGCCATGGTCAGAATAATACAAGTTGATGGGTTTTTTCGCGATCTTCACGCTGCTTGCCTTTGAGTAGTTTGATGTTTTCATACTGCTTGTCGGTTATAGCGACAATCTGGACTGACCCATATTCAGGCAAATTGTTACAAATCTTATTTTCCAGCGTTTGTCCGCTGTCCTTTCCCGATACCATACGATAGTAGACCGAGAACTGGGCCATCGCAAATCCCTGATCAAGCAGGAAATTCCGAAATGCCGTCGCCGCCTTGCGGTCAGATCGCTCAACCACGGGCAGATCAAACATCACAAGCATCCACATTATTTCATATCCGCTTAACCAGTTGTCCCGATCTCGCAGCACAATTAAATCAACTTTCCGGCTTGCCTTATAAGGGGGAATTCAAGCCGGTTTTCGTTGGCGCTCAAACTGCTAACCAGTGTCTGGGCCAAACGGTGGAGTGCGTTCATAACAGTGGAAACGCCTTTTTGAAGCTGAACATCCGTGTCCAGAACTTTTGACAGCGCCCGTTTCATATCCGGTGTCAGCGTTCCGGTTTCCGCTCCTTCCTTATCGATAATCTCTCGCACGATTTTATCGACAAGCGGGCGAAATGGTTCCATCAAGTCGTCTACAAGGGCGAACGCATTTTTGCGATTGCGATGGTGAATGCCGAGCGCCGGTGTCAGGCCAGCGCCGCAAATCGCCCGCGCCGTTGCGGCCCGCACGATGGCGTAACCATAGTTCAACATTGAGTTTTCTATCCCGGTTTCGCGGTCGCGCCGAAAACTGCTTCCTAATAAGGCCGTCCAATAGTGCCGTGCGGCTTGGGCCTCCATGTTATCAGGATCGCCAGACTTGACTCGTTTAATCAGAACAGCAAGCTCGTCAATCACTGTCGATGAGCCTTCAAAATATCCCAAGATGGTTTTTTGGTTTGCAATTTTTTCCCGCACAATTGATTGCCAGAGGCGTTTCGCCAGTGGTTGACCGCAATCGATTTGCGACCACAAAATGCCGGTCTGGTCGAAATGGCTGTCGTAAGGCAGTGAGAGGGCCAACGGGTGATAATTTTTCCCGCACGTTATGATCGGGGATCTGCGTTCGGCCAGCTCCATAATTAATGTTTTTGATAAGATGATTTGATGCGCAGATAGGATGAGGGCAGTGATATCGTCGAGCGGAACGCGACCGACTTCACCGTTGTCGCGCTTGACGACCAGAAAACCTCTGTGCTTGGACAAATAGTGGCCGTCTTCGGCGATTTCGACAACCTGCGTAACCATGAATTAGCCTTTTCGACCACCGTCTTCGCGTATTGTCCATTTCCGTATGAAATTTTCTTTCAATACATTTATGGAGATGTGCCTTTGGTCTCCTTTGGTTTCATATTGAGGGCGAAGATCAATCTTATTAACTCGCGTGGCAAACCCAGCGACCCGAACGAATGTGGTTTTGCCGCTTCCAGAAATTTCAATCAGATCATTTTTAAATAAACGGGCGATGAAGCTTGCCGCCGGGTGGATAGCTTGCCCATCGATTCGGCCCAGATTTTTGTCAGGGCTTTTTCCTTTGCAATTGGCATATGACCAAAACGCGCCCTTCCATTCAAATTCACCTTTCTTCCATTTTCCCGGCTTGCCTTTCGGCAGTTGCCAGATATCGACACAAACAAATGAATCCGGGGCGTATGCTTTGTACGGTGCGGACGGTATGGGTATTGCCGATTGGTTCGCGACCAGAATTCGGATCGTCTTTATGTTATTATTTTTGCCAAACTCGGCGAGAACTTTTGCCAACCCTGATTTATCCAGCTTTTTCCCGGCGGCTCTGGCCTGATCTAAATGCCTCTCAATCCGCGAACGCCAGCCGAGGTTGCGAATGGCGCCAACCTCTTTTTCAGACAGGCTTTCCAGTTTTTTCCGGGTGACAAGTTCGTGGCCCGGCAGGTCCGGGTCCTGCTTTTCTTTTGGCACAAGACCATAGGCGGTTTCCTTGTACATTTTCCCGTTCATGCCATGATCAGGCTTGTAGGACACGATTAGATCGTCCAACCGGCTCTTCAGTGCCGTCCGCAACGGGGTAATGTCCGGAAGCTCGATATGAACCCGATCATCGGCTCCCCGCTTGGTTTGATCGGACACCCGTTTTAACATGCTCCGGTCGGTCAACCCGACGACAAAGGCGTCGATTACATGGTGGCGGTGATCGTTCCGTTCCTTGAAATTATGATCCCCCAGTAGGCTGTTCAGATGCCATTTGCCGCGCATCATCGCCGTCAGGCCGCCGGGGATCGTGACGATTTTGTTTTGGTCGCAAACATGGCTCAAATAGCGTTTGGTCAGGCGAGAAATATAAGCGTTGTCGGTTAGCTGCCGGGCCAAAAAGCCACCATCTTTTTCAAACCGCTCCATCGCATCGGCATCAAAGCGCCAGCGTTTGTTCTTCGGAAACGATTTTGCGCCCTCGGCTATCCGGCTCCATACCATACCCTTGTCGGAATGCTGGTCTCTGGCAAATGCTTCATAAGGGGTATTGTTGCCCTTTAACCGGTTTGCCTGACGAATGGCGATGGTCAGATTGGCTGTGCCGTTATCCAGCGTTCTTGAAAACGGCAAAATGTGCTCAATCTCGGCTTCGCCGTTAAACAGCATTGCAGCAGAAATGATTTTGCCAGAAAACGGGCAATGGCGCGTGAGTTGGTCGGGTCCCAGTTCTTCCCAAAGCCTGATTTTTTTCAAATCAAGCCCTGATGGCTCCTGACCGTGATTGAGTTCGCAAAACAATGCCGCTCTTTTGTCATTGGCTTTTGCAAACAGTGCATTCTGTTTGGAAATATCGTCACGGGCCTTGGCGGTCTTCTTCAGATCGCGGACCAGTTCAACGTGAATTTCGGCAGGCGGACCCAAGCGTTCGATCAGGCGATTGACGAGTTTGCGCAATTGGTTTAGCGCGACGTGAACCGTGGGATTGTTGATTTTGCCATAGTGCTGCTCTGGGCTGTCGTCCGCGCCGTAATCGGCGGGTTTGCCACCGATTACGCTGCCCCTTAACAGTTCCCCGTAATAGGGGAGCTGGTCCAGCAAATGATCGACCACATATTTGCTATGATCCAGATAGACACCGTTGTCATCGTATACCTCGCGGACGGCAGCATCGTATCCCAGTTTTTTGGCGCGCATGATGGCGGCACAGCGGGTCATGAACTTGCGCGACAAATGCGCGGTCGCGGAGGACAGTTTAAATTTTGCAATCGCCCGACCCCGTGCGTCATCCAGCCCGAATCGTGCCATCAAGTCTTGGATTAACTGATTGTCGTCCTCTGCCTCGTGTAGCATTTCCACGACATCGTTTTGGTCGCCCGAAGAGAGCAGGTCCCACGCCGTGTCAAACAATTCCGGTTTTCGCATATCGATGGCGGTAGCATTGCCGTTTAGCTTGTCGCGCGGGCCATTTTCAAGATTGAATAAACACCCGCGCGGGAATACGGGGCTGCCATCAGGAAATTTCAGTTTTCTCAACCCACCGAATGAAACCGTTTTCTGCGCATTCAGGCAATCAAGGACCGTTGCCCGCTGATCGTCATTTAGAGCGTATTTTTTTTGATCTTCACCGTAATACTGAAGATTGGCGACTTCCTGCAAAATTCGAAATTCCTGGGCAATAGGTAAGTCTTTATGGGCACGGTATTCGTCGATGAAAAACTCGCACCGGCCCCGCTCTACCGGTTTGAGTTTGCGCTGAAAGAAAATACCGTCAAACCCCTCCGACTTGTTACCATTACGTAAATGATCCCAATCCTCTTTTGACAACGCATGATGAGGTTCTTGTAGGGTCCTTATTTGGTCAAATTCTTTCACATACATTGCGCGTTCGGCGTAAAGATCGCCGTCTTCGCCGCGGAACCGAACAGATTGGCCTGATAGAACCCTGTCGTTGAGCCATTGCCCCAATGTTCGATCACCTAGAGCGGCCCGCAATTCGGATATTTTCGGCTTGATTGTGCCGGTCTCCTCATCGTCGGCATCGCTCTTTCGGTTTGACAGAAATCCTCGCCGCTGACTGATATGAAACAAGGCCCGCCCAAGTTCGTTGGGTTCCAGTGTGCGCTCGATTGCAGCCGCCCTTAAACAATAAGGATCAAGCGCTTCAAGTTTTTTGCGATCAGCACGGTCCTTCGGCATCAATCCCAACTGAACCAGACGCTCGATCAGTTGAGCTTTCCGGTGCAATCTGCGATCCCGGTTCCGCCGGGCACCACGGGCTAATCGGCGCTCTACAGCGAGGCTTTGACCTACTCGGTCGTTACTAGAGGGTTCCCGGCCATCGGGGAAAATTCTGACCCCGGCATCAAGCAAACCCTCGATCTTGCCGGAATTGCCAAGCGAAAAAGCGGCCCATCCGAGCGAATTCGTTCCCATGTCCAACGCCAATCGCCACACCATATCGGATACCTATCAATTGACAACTAAATCAACGGTAATAGATTGACTTATGTGTTAAAGCGAAACAATATATATCTTGAGTGTAGCTACTCAGAAATCTTGGCAATTTGTTAACACGACTTTTGTCATAAGATTGAAAAGACTGGGTTCGCCCAGTCTTTTTTCATTGGAAACTATTCAAAATCTGCCCTGACCAGCAGTAGTTTCGGTGGTTCAGTAAATTCCACTGTGCCCAAAACGTGCCAATCTTAATCCTCCTTAATCGATTTTATCCGGTTTTATCGGGCACAATGTGCGACAGCGCCCAAACAGCTAGTTGATATTAAATAGTTTTATTTTTTACTGAACCCACTGGCAGTGTTGAGGTCGTCGGTTCGATCCCGATCGGCTCCACCAAGTTTTTCGGCAAAACCCCAAGGGAACCCTTGGGGTTTTGTCCGTTGTGGGACATCTTTCATTTTCCGCCCTCAAACCGAACGGCACGAGCTGAATTCGGCTGAATTTAAATTTGCACCAGCGTGATGCCCATCACACCCAATGGTCTGATTTTCATCTAAATATTCCGCTATCGAAACAATAATGCTCTGGAGACGACCCATGCAAATACAACACCAAATCAGCTCAACAGTTTCGCGGCCCCGATTTTTATCGAAAATTGCCTGCGACATGATGCGGCATGCGGCGGTTTCAAAAGGTATCGACAATTGGTTGCACATTCATGGCGGTTCATCAAAAGCGCCCAGTCTGGTCACCCGCCAGCTGGCCAGCGATCTGTACGGCGATACAGATGAGACTTTGTTATTCCACGCCGCCCTCGTTCTGGTAATTAACCGTCACATAAGGGCCTGAACAGGCTTCATCTGTGCCGCCCGATAAGCAACTGCCAAATATTATTTCTGGTATCACCGTGGTTCGTCGCCCATTATGGTATGCAGTTGAGCCGAATGTGCTTCAGCGGACATTCAGTGACAAAGCAGGGCTGAAATCATTCAGAAAATAATGAAGATCATGCAGCCGTTCAGAAAATATATCGCGCTGATACCCTTGTTATCAGGGGGCATCGCACTTTCTGTATATGTCGCCAACACTGTTTATGATTCAGAAACCTTTCAGCGTCATCGCGCATTTGAAACCCAGGCGACCATCGTCGCTGACACCATTTCACAGGAACTTTCTTCCGGTCTCGGTCGCCTGCAATCTTTGAGCACCCACTTTGAATCGGGAATTACCATCAAGCAGCTTGGGTTCGAGCGGGCGTCCGCCCCCCTTTTACAGGGTTCCAAAAGCCTTCGTGCATTGGCCTGGGTCCCCTATGTTCCGGCAGGTCAGCGCCAGACGTATGAACAAATTCAGCGGTTCACAGGCTTCCAGGATTTTACATTTCTGGATGCGCTTGCAGATGGCGAGATGGCATCCGCTGTCGATCGTGAATCATATTTTCCGATCTACTTCATCGAACCTTTCGCCGATTTTCAGTCCGTTTTCGGTTATGACCTCGGCTCCGACAAGACGTTGCGGACCGCACTGGAGAAATCCCGCGACGACGGCAGGGTAACCATCGCAATCCGCAAAAAGCAGGCTTTCGACGTTCTGGCGTTCCGACCCATCTACAAACGTGACGTTCGCCACGACGTTATCGACACCCGACGACGGGGCCTGATCGGCTTTGCCGTCGGCCTGTTTCAGCTCGACAGCATCGCCAACCGACTTTTTGGTGAAACCCTGACCACGCAGCACCTCATCCTGTCGATTTCGACAATGGCAAGACCGCCAACCGAACTCAGCGGTACCGGCGAGCAAATCACAAGGCGCAAGGGTGAACCATCCGGATATGAAAAAACGTCAGACCTGGTGTTCGGCGATCAGCTTTGGCGGATCACCGTTGGGACGGCACCGGGGCACCCCCTGCTTCAAACACCCCTGAACTACAGGCTGATCTTGCTGAGCGGTATTCTGATTACCGGTCTTCTCGCAGGCATGCTCGGGTATGGCACGTATCGGGATGTTTTGACGAAGCAACTGATTGAGGAACGCACCCATCAACTGAGAGAGCGTGAACGGCAGTTTTTGCTGATCTTCAATGCCACCGCAGAAGCGATTGTTACGTTTGAACGTGACGGAACCATAACCAACGTTAACGACAAAACCGAAAATCTGTTTGGCTATACACGCGAAGAACTGATTGGCTCCAACATGTCGAGCCTGATGCCGGAACAGGAATGGCTGACGCAACAAAAGCACATCACCTACATTGATACAGATGCGCCAACTTCCTTCGGCCAGCGCCGGGAGTTAACAGCACGCCGCAAGGACAGAGCGCGGTTTTTCATGGATATGGCCGTTAACCGTTTCGAACATCAGGAAAAATCGGCATTTGTTGCCGTCATGCGCGACATTACGGAACGCAAGGAAACTGTTCGCAAACTGGAAGAAAACAAGATTGAAATGACAGACTATATCCGTGAACTGGAGGCGTCTCGCCAAACGATGGAGATACAGGCGGCGGAAATTGTCACAATCGCTGAAGAACAGAATTATCTGCGGGCCAAAGCGGAAGCGGCTGACAACAGTAAATCGGACTTTCTCGCCACCATGAGCCACGAAATCCGTACCCCGCTGACCAGCATACTGGGCGTTTCGGATCTGATCCTGACCGCGCTCAACGATCCCGCTCAACGCGAAAACGTTCTGATCATCAAGCGTGCCGGACAGGGCCTGCTCAGGATCATCAATGACATCCTTGACCATTCCAAACTGGAAGCCGGCAAACTGGAAATTGATGCCATTGATTTTCATCTGGAAAGTACAATCAAGAACACACTGGAGGTGCTTCTGCACCGGGCCGATGAACGCGATATTTTTCTCGACTATAAAATTTCCAAAGACCTGCCCGACGGCATCAACGCCGACCCCCTGCGCATTCACCAGATCCTTGTCAATCTGATCGGCAATGCCATCAAATTCACGCAAAACGGCCGGGTCTCGTTGAAAATCTCCCCGACTGAAAACATTGGTGGCCTCGCCGGAAACGATGCCGGAAACAACGCCATAAACAATAGCGGGCTCAAATTCACCATTACTGACACAGGTATCGGCATCTCGGAAGAAGCCCAGAAACGCCTGTTCGGAAAGTTCGAGCAGGAAGATGCCTCGACAACCCGAACTTATGGCGGATCGGGGCTCGGACTATCGATCTGTAAAATGCTGACTGAACTGATGGGAGGCGAGATCGGCGTCTCCAGCAAGCTTGGCGAAGGCAGCACGTTCTGGTTCACGCTACCCTGCAACGCCGCGACAAAAGATGTTGCACCGGGCAATCTTTCTGACCAGAAACTTGTTTATGGAACAAATCGTGCCCTGAATATCCTGCTGGCGGAAGACAACCGGGTTAACCGGATGCTGATTTCCAACATGCTGGTCAATATCGGGCACCGGGTCGATACCGCCGAGGATGGAGAAATGGCCATCAATGCGATATCTGAAGGCGACTATGATCTGGTTCTGATGGATGTCCGCATGCCAAAACTGGGGGGACCGGAAGCAACCGGGATCATTCGTGCACAAGAGGACGAAAACACCCATCTGCCGATCATTGCCGTTACCGCAGATGCAACAACCACCCATCGTGATCATTTTATCGAGGTCGGTATGGATGCCGTGGTCGCCAAGCCCATTGATCTGGATATTTTGCTGAATGCAATTGATCGGGCGATGGATGAGAAAATCCATACATCGAAACTTGTCGCCGTTGAAGAGACTAGGCCCGCCCTTCAGGACAACGCCAGAGAAGAGCCGCCCGGCGAACCGGCAGAAGACAACGAAGCCCTCGGAGATCTTTTAAAACGCATGTCGGAATTTTCCTGAGATATCCTGAACCCAGCTATCTTCTTCAAACACGGGCAATCGGTATTGCAGACAGGAAACTGGCGAACAACTCTTTCAAGCAACACGCTGATCACCGGATTTTTCCATTTCATCAAACACCGCAACAATCCGCGGAATCAGCCTGAGATGTTTTTTGTTGAGATAGTGAAATAACTCGATCCGTGCCGAGGGCCAGATCCGGCAACAGAAGCAATACCGCAACAAGACAAAGAGCTGAAAGCTTCATTTGCGCGTATCCATCTGACAATTTCAGAATCATGAACCCGGTTCGATACCAGTTGAAGAACTACACCTGCCGCCTGAGCATCCTGAGTACCATAAAGCATGCCATGGCGGCTGCCAGATGTTTCAATGAATGACCACTGACGATGTGATTCGTTAACTCAAATACCAGATCATCAAAATGCTCCAGCACCTTGGCCACTGCGTACCACAGGACAACCGCCACCAGCCCGCCTTTCCCCGTATACCTTGCCTTGGGGAACAATCTGCAAATGAACGGCATCAGCAAGATCGGCAGGAACTGCACCAGTGCATAGAAACGCAGATCACCCCTTCCCATCTGTTCCGAATATTCCCAGTAAAACAGGCTGGTGATGCCAAGGACAACAAGCACCGGCAAAACGATGGTTATACCAACCCGCCTGTCGATGCGATCCGCAATCAGCGCCGCGGTCAGGCCCATAAAACCGGCTGTCATTGGCAGCCGGTCCCAGAACAGGCGGGCGTTGGTCGGGGACTCATGATACCAGGCAGAGCCGACCCCGACGGCGATGACACCGATGAAAAAGACAACGTAGGGGACGGCGTCGGATGGATAATCGAACAACCCGCCCGAACGACCTTTCAGGACAGCGATCATACCAACAAACCCAGCCAGCAAAAACCCGGCACTGGAGACAACATCACCGAAGTTGGCAATTCCCAAAACGGCGCGCTGGTCGGCAAAATTGTGATAGGCCGGATCCTGCGGGATGGCATCGACAAACAATGTGCCGATGATGGCTGCCGCCGAAATACCGGCCAGCACGACGATCCGCAGCGTCAAACTCATTCCGCGCCCTCGGCCATTTTCTGAACCCCGAGATAATCAGTCTTCCCGGTTCCGAGAACCGGCAACTGATCAACAATGCGGATATCTTTTGGCACCAGAAGTTCAGCAATGCCGGTTTCACGGGCAAAAGCGACAAGCGCACTACGATCGGCATGATCATTGTCGCTGAGCAGAATAACCTGCTCGCCTTTTTTCGGGTCCGGCAGGGCAACAGCGGCGTGCTGATGGTTGGGCCAGAGCTGATCGGCCATGGCCTCGACCGCACCCAGCGACACCATTTCCCCGGCGATTTTGGCAAACCGCCTGGCCCGTCCCTTGATGGTGACAAACCCCTCATCATCGATCTCGACAATATCACCGGTATCATATTCACCACCATCGGGGGGTTGCAGCTCTCCGGGACGGTCGCTCAGCAGATAGCCCTTCATGATGTTGGGGCCTTTAACGATCAACCGGCCGCCCTCATCAATGCCGGGGACCGGCTCAAGCCGGGTTTTTATGCCGGGCATCATGCGCCCGACACTGCCGGCCTTGAAATGCATCGGCGTATTGGCCGCCAGCACAGGCGACGTTTCCGTCGCTCCGTATCCTTCAAGAATACGCAGACCAAACCTGTCGGCCCAGACGCGACGGGTTTCATCCCTGACCTTCTCGGCCCCGGCGAACACATAACGCAGGCTGTAAAAATCATAGGCGTGGGCAACTCTGGCATAACCCGACAGGAAGGTATCGGTGCCGAACATCACGGTCGCATTGGTGTCATAGACCAGAGCCGGAACAAGGCGGTAATGCAGCGGCGATGGATAGAGGAATGTCCGCACCCCGGACAGCAACGGCAACAGCAGGCCGCCGGTCAATCCAAACGAATGGAAGACCGGCAAGGCATTGAAGACTATATCGGTCGGATTGAAATCGATCACGCTGGCCAGCTGTTCACGGTTGGCAAGCAGGTTGTGATGCGACAGCACAACGCCTTTCGGCACCCCCTCAGAACCCGACGTAAACAGCACAACACCCGCATCATCCGGATCGACCCGTTGGCGGGCATGGAAGGAGCCGACGAAAGGACGCATAAACAGACCAAACAGCTTGTCGGCAATATTGATCCTGCTTTTGATATCTTCCATGTAGACGATGGTGGTATGTGCGCCAAGCGCGCTGATCTGATCCTCAAGTTTTGCCATTTCGACAAATCGTCGCGACGTCAGCACGGCTTTCAGTTTTGCCACTTCAATGGCCGAGATCATGTTCTTTGCCCCGGTCGAAAAATTAAGCATCGCCGGAACGCGTCCGAAGGCCTGCAAACCGAAGAACGTGGCCGCCGTGGCGACAGCATTGGGCAGCATCACGCCAACATATTCGCCCTTGGCCGTGATCGTCGACAACCGGCGACCAAGAACAAGACAGCCCAGTATCAGCCGGTCATAAGACATCGGCTTGCGTTCGACGTCTTCGACGGCAATCGCTTTTTTGCCGTGAATATGACGCGCATCCAGCAATGCCTGAAACAGCGTTTGATCGGTTTTCCGGGTTTCGAAAATCAGATTGGTCATGACATCATGCAATTTGTCACCGGCCCGTTTCCGCCGTTCCTTGCCGACCGTCCCGTCACCCAGATCAAACATCCGGGGTTGCTGGATGGTAATCGTGATCTTGGGGAAGCAGCGCAGGCGCACCTTGCCCTTGAGGCGCGAAAATGGTGTGTACTGCGCCCCGTCAATGCGGATCGGCACCAGTGGCGCACCGGCCTTGTCGGCGATCATGCCGGGGCCTTCGTATATTTTCATCAAGGCACCGGTAACCGTAATGCGCCCTTCCGGGAAAATGACACAGTGATGACCTTCACCAACAATCCTGATCAGCGACTTAATGGCCAGCGGATTGGCCGGGTCCATGGGGAAAGCGTTGACCAGCGTCAGGAACGGTCGTACCCACCATTGCCGGGCAATGTAGGTATCGATGGCGAAAGTCGGTTTTTTCGGCAGGTAGGTCGCCAGCAAAACCGCATCCAGAAAGGACACATGGTTGACGACGATGACCGCCTTGTCCCCGGCCTTCGCCATATTTTCCAGACCGCGAACCTCAACCCGGTAACAGAATTTCAGTACCGCACGAAGCACCGCCTTGACCAGCGCGTCCGGCAGCAAGGCCGAGATATAGACAGCTGCACCAGCATTGACGACGGCCAGAACCAGAAAGACTTCCGGTACCGTCATTTCAAATGCCAGCATGAGGCTGGCGGCCAATGCGCCGGTCACCATAAAGGCGGCGTTGAGAATGTTGTTGGCGGCAATCACGCGCGAGCGCCGGTCTTCGGCACTACGGCTCTGCATGATCGCATAAAGCGGCACGATAAACAGGCCGCCACAGACAGATATGCCGAGCAGATCGCCAAGCAGACGCCAGGCCTGCGGATCACTCAGGAATTCTCGAAATCCGGCCAGCGGACCGGCTGGAACCGGCAACGATGAGCTGGCCCAGAACAGATCAAGGATGAAGGCGGTCATGCCAAGCGCGCCGAAAGGGACATATTGAGCCGAGATAACGCCCTTGAGAATGCGGTTACACAGCAGCGAGCCAAGCCCGATGCCAATGGAAAATACCGTCAGGAACAGGGTGACGACGGTTTGATCGCCGCCAACAACATTCTTTGCAAAAGCCGGAAACTGCGAAAGAAACGTCGCACCCACCAGCCAGAACCAGGAGATCCCCATAATCGAAAGAAAGACCCCCCGGTTGCCGCGCGCCAGTCCGACAACATTCCAGGTTTCGTTGAAAATATTGAAATTGACCTTGAGAGTCGGTGCCGGTGCCGGCGCGGCAGGGATAAGAAAGCTCGCTAACCAGCCCGTGACAGCAAGGCCGAGAATACATGCGGATATTGTCACTACACCGTTGGTGGTGAGGATCAGCAATCCTCCGGCAATGGTGCCGATCAGGATGGCAAGGAAGGTTCCGGCCTCAATCAGCGCGTTGCCGCCAATCAGTTCG
The DNA here is from genome assembly GCA_021775105.1 of Rhodospirillales bacterium. Taxonomy (GTDB): domain Bacteria; phylum Pseudomonadota; class Alphaproteobacteria; order Rhodospirillales; family Casp-alpha2; genus JAJFIJ01. The sequence continues at coordinate 42,479 of JAJFIJ010000372.1, forward strand.
TCTTCGTCCAGATGGTCCGGCAATATTGAATATTTAAGAGGTCCGAAATAGGCAGACTGCACCCCCATCAGAAACAGCACACCGAGAAGAATATTGGTGTCATTTGTGTGCAGGCCGAAAACCGCGCCACCCATGATGCAAATCTCACCAAACTTGATCCATCGAACCAACCGCGATTTTTCAAATTTGTCGGCCAGTTGTCCGGCGTTGGCAGAAAACAGGAAAAACGGCAGAATAAAAATCCCGGCGGCCATGGTGACCAGAATTTGCGGATTGATTGCCGTGCCGTCCGCCAATTTGTAGAGGATCAGGATAATCAGCGCATTCTTGAACAGGTTGTCGTTGGCGGCACCCAGAAACTGCGTGACAAACAGCGGCCAGAACCGCCGCGTCTGGAAAAGATGAAACTGGTTATCCTGCATGATGGTCGCTCTTTTCTTCAGTTAAAGAGGTTGAATTCGCAAATTTTCCGGTCTTCAAGAAACGGAGCGTGGCCCGCACGGATACTGGATGGTTGGAAATATTAACGTGAAAGGAGTTGACCCTGATTACGTCCCGTGCGCCGGGCTGGTCCGTTTCGCTGACCCGGACTGTGCCGTCATTGTCACCCGTAATCCATGGATTGATTCCGCGATCATTACCCGTTCCACCGATGATCATTCCGAACTCTTCACGCAAGGGCGCTATGGTCCGAACATGTTCTGGCACCAGTTGCTGTCCTGCAGACCCGTACAGCCACTTGTAGAGCCAGACATTTCTCAGCCGCTTTGCGACAACCGACCCCTGATTGGGTGGCGCGATCTGGACGATACGATGAATCGTAATGCGTTCCTGCCAGCGCTGGGGCGTAGACAACATCTGGCGCACAACCAACCCGCCCATCGAGTGCGCGACAAAAGAAACCGTCTTGATGCCGTCAAGGTTTTCAATCAGGCCAGATAGAGTTTCGGCATGATCTTCAATCCGCAGGCGCGTGCTCGCATAACTGACGTTGGCGACCGCATGGCCCTGATCCTTAAGGCGTTCGGCAAGATTGCTGAATGTCCCGGTCGAACGTCCAATTCCGTGCATAAGGATGACCAGATGATCGGATCGTTGCTGCAACCTGTCCAGGTTACGCCGGTCATCGAGCACCTCACGACAATGAATCCGGCCTCCCCAGGCCCTGCGGACGTTACCCGGGTCCAGCAGACGGTAATGGTCCGTCCAGACATTACGTTGAATACGCCACCCGGCGAGGTGATGGACATCCGACCATAGCTGTTTTCCGCCGAGTGTTTTCGACGGTATATTGATCGGGCGTTTGGCATTTGCCACACCCACGATCGATCCCGCCACCAACACCAGCCCGATAAGGCCAACCGCAAGCCAGCGCATAAATTCGCTCATCGTTTTTCTCCCTGATTTTTATGTTGCAGACCCTGAAGAAACGTATGCGTCAGGGTTTTTGCCATATCCTTGAAATTGTCATCGCCAACCACACCCAATTTTCCGCTGGCTTCCAGCGCGTAGATACCATGCAGTCCCGCCCACAAAACGCGCGCGGTATGCGCTGTTTGATCCGGTTGTCCCTCCTCAAACAGAGGCGACAATGCATCGGCAAGAAGGTTCAGAACCCGGTCAATCTTGGCCTGGTACCAGTCCGGCAACTCTCCTGCGCCGTCAGGCCGAACATAGTCAAACAACGCGGCCCAAAGGCCGGGATGCTCCGGGAGAAACCGGAGATAGGAATCAAGCAGGGCATCGACATCGGCATTGGGGTCACCTGTTACAGGAACCGCACTCAAGGCATCAAACAACAATTCCAGCGTCAGGGCATTCAGATGCAGGATCATGTCATCAAGATTTTCAAATACATTATACAGGGTGCCCGGTGAATAGCCGATCGCATCGGCGACGTTGCGGGCCGTCAGGGCGTGAAGACCACCAGTCTCGACAATCCGCTCCGCGGCGATAAGCGCAAGGATGTAAAGCTGTTCCCGACTATGTTCCGAGCGCCGTGCCATGTGAACTCCCTGCAATTATTGAACGCTGTTCAAAACAGTAATTGAACAACGTTCAATAAGCAATATCTAATTTCCATCTTAAATTTTGGAGAAATCGAATTTCAGGGACTTGCCTGACAAAAATTGCTGAATATATGTTCCCGAGAAATACTTATTGCCGGACTGCAACGAGACAGGTACACATGCCGGAAATGATTGTCCTCAATGGTTTAACCAAACAGTTTGGCCCGCTTCTGGCCGTCGACAATGTCACGTTCAGCGTTGGCAAGGGTCAGGTGCTGGGGTTCCTCGGCCCCAATGGGGCGGGCAAATCAACAACCATGAAAATGATCGCCGGTTTTCTTGAACCGAGCGCCGGAACCGCAGAAGTTGCCGGGTTCGAAATCAGCAAATCACCGGTCGAAGTCAAGAAGCGGATCGGTTATCTGCCCGAAGGCGCGCCAACGTATGGCGACATGACACCCTCCAGCTTTCTTGAATTTATCGCCGAAATTCGCGGATTCGACGGCACCGACAAGGCCCGGCGGGTTGCCGAGGTCGTTGAAAAAGTCCACCTCAGGGAGGTTCTGAACCAGTCCATCGATACCCTGTCCAAGGGTTACAAACGCCGGGTCGGGCTGGCCCAGGCTATCCTGCATGATCCCGACGTTCTTCTTCTTGATGAACCGACCGACGGGCTGGACCCCAACCAGAAACATCATGTGCGCGGGCTGATCCAAGAAATGGCCGCAGATAAGGCGATTATCGTTTCGACCCATATTCTGGAAGAAGTTGAAGCCGTTTGTTCGCGCGCCATAATCATCGCTCACGGACGAATTGTCGCCGACGGTACACCTGAAGAATTGCTGGCCCGCGATCCCAATCACAACGCCATCATGGTGCGCGTATCGAGCGAACATCGCGCCGAGGTCGAAGCCGGTCTTGAAGGCCTTGCACCCTTCAGCCAGATCGACGGACATCGCAACACAACCGACAATACCCTGTTGAGGGTCCTCAGTGACGGCGACCCGTCAGTTATCGCCCGGATCAGCGACTGCATCCGTGAAAAAAATCTGCCCGTCGATGAAATCTATGTCGAAAAAGGGGCGCTTGATGATGTATTCCGTCAGATCACCGCAGAGGACAAACCGGGCGAGGTGACCGATGCGTAACATCTCGATCATCGCCAAACGTGAACTCAAGGGCTACTTCGCAACGCCTGTGGCCTATGTCTTCATCGTTATCTTCCTCGCCATGACCGGCGCATTTGCCTTTTATATCGGCAATTTTTTTGACCGCGGGCGCGCCGATCTGGATGCATTTTTCCAGTTTCATCCCTGGCTGTATCTTCTTCTGATCCCGGCCATTTCCATGCGCTTATGGGCCGAAGAAAGAAAATCAGGCACCATCGAGATGCTGATGACGCTGCCGATTACCACCACATCGGCAGTGTTGGGCAAATTTCTTGCGGCCTGGGGTTTCGCCGCCATTGCGCTGATCCTGACGGCGCCTATGTGGATCACGGTTAACGTGCTCGGCAATCCGGACAACGGCGTGATTTTCGCCAGTTATGTCGGCAGCTGGTTTATGGCCGGAGCTTTTCTCGCCATCGGATCGTGCGTGTCAGCGATTACCAAAAATCAGGTTGTCGCTTTTATTATTGCCGCGACCGTCTGCTTCCTGTTCACCATGAGCGGGCTTGAACTGGTGCTCAATTTCTTCCGACTGTGGGCGCCTGACCTGCTGGTCGAAACCATTGCATCAATGAGTTTCCTGACCCATTTCCGTGCCGTGATGAACGGTGTCATCGATATTCGTGACCTGATCTTTTTTTCATCCCTGATCGCCTTCTGGCTATTTGCCAACGTGATCATTGTCGATCTCAAGAAGTCAGCCTGAGGGGGGCGTGATGAACACCACGGATCGCTCGAAACTGTCTGTCATGGGATTGCTGTTGGCCGCCGTACTGTTTCTGGCCGTTAATATCTTCTCCAATTCAACGTTCAAGGCCATCCAGTTGGACCTGACCGAGGAAAATCTGTTTACCCTGTCGGACGGAACGCGGACGGCGTTATCGAAGATTGACGAGCCGATCAAGGTGAGATTGTTTTTCAGCAAGATCTTGAGTGAGCAGAGCCCCGCACATGCAACCTACTTCAAGCGGGTCAAGGAGCTGTTGGGCCAGTACGTCAATATTTCCGGCGGCAAGATTGAGCTAGAGCTGCATGACCCGGAACCGTTCTCTGACGCCGAAGATCTTGCCGTATCATTCGGTTTGCAGGGCGTACCGGTAACTGCCGGTGGCGATCTCGGTTATTTCGGACTGGCCGCGACCAATTCTACCGATGACCGGCAGGTGATTGCCTTTCTGACCCCGACCAGAGAGACCTTTCTTGAATATGACCTGACCAAAATGGTCCATTCGCTGGCCAACCCGACACGAAAAACTGTTGGCCTGCTGAGTGCACTTCCCGTCAACGGACGACCGGGGCCACAGGTCGGCGGCAGCGGTCGCTGGACGATCATTGATCAGATTAACGAGTTTTTCGACGTCACACCGATAACCCGTGAAGCAACCGAATTGCCCGCCGGTCTCGATATCCTGATGATCGTGCACCCCAAGGGCCTGAAAGATGACATGTTATATGCCATTGATCAGTTTGTCCTCAACGGTGGGCGGGTCATGGCGTTCGTTGACACCAATGCGGAAACCGCCGCCCGCCCCGGTGCCGGACAGAAAAACGATCCGGTGTCAGAATTTGACAGGACACTTGAATCCTGGGGCGTGAAGCTGGTCAAGGACAAGGTCGCAGGCGACATAACCACAGCCCGACGGGTCAATGTCCAGCAGGGCGCAAAGCTGGCGGTTACCGACTATGTTGCCTGGTTATCGTTGAAACCCGGTAACTTTGATGCCGAAGATGTTGCCACGGCGGACCTGCAAGTCGTCAATATCGGCACGTCGGGTATCCTTGAGCCGATTGACGGCAAGGGAACGACATTTTCGCCGTTGATGCAGACCAGCCGGCAATCGATGCAGATTGACCGTGACAAGGTGATGCTGCGCCCGCAGGTGGTCGATCTGTTCAAGAACTTCAAGGCGGAAAACAAAACCCTGACTTTGGCCGCACGGGTCACCGGCAAAGCCAAATCGGCGTTTCCCGACAAGGCCAAATCCGGAAAAAATCATATCGATCAGGCGTCATCGCCGATTAACGTAATTGTTGTCGCCGACACAGACATGTTGGCCGACGGCCTGTGGGTCGATGCGCAGGAAATGTCGGGCACGAAAATGCTGGTGCCGTTCGCCGGCAACGCCGATTTTGTCATCAACGCGCTGGAAAATCTGGCCGGCAGCGAGGACCTGATCGGGCTCCGTGCACGCACCCGCATCCCGCGCTCTTTCGATCTGGTCCATGAGATTCGTCAGGCTGCGGAAATCCGTTACCGGACCAAGGAGCAGGAGCTACAGGACAAGCTGGTGGCCGTCAGGAGCAAGCTGAACAAGCTCATGCGCCGCGAAGCAACAACCGGGGAACTGGTGCTGAATTCCAAGGAAAAGCAGCTGATCGAGGAATTCCGGGGCGAGATGAGCGCCATTCGCCTGGAACTTCGTGATGTCCAGCATGCGCTCAGAAGCGACATCGAACAACTCGATTCGTGGCTCAAGTTTTTTAATATTGCTGCCCTCCCGCTGGTCCTCGGCTTCGCCGTTCTGATTATCGTGGTGTCGCGTCGCTTCCGGCGCAGACCCATCGCCCAGACCTGATTACAAGCGGGAAAAGGAGAAACATGACCATGACACCCCGGACACTCACCCTGCTGGCGATGGCAACGGCCCTGAGCGTTGCCGCAGCCGGTTATGCTGTCAGTCGGGAGGCCGGGTTCATGACCGCCAGCCGCGGCGAGGTGATATTCCCCGATCTCGGCAAACGCATAGATGAGGTCAGCAAGATTGAAATTCGCACCGTTGACCGGACAATGACCATGAAACAGGGTAAAGGGGGCTGGATCATGGTCGAAAGCGGCGGTTATGCGCTGCAGTCAAAAATTGTCAAAGGCGCAATTCTTGGGGTTGCCAGCCTGACCTATGTGGAAGCAAAAACACGTCAGGCCGATAAATATCAGAAGCTTGAACTGCGTGACCCGGAAACGGCGGAATCGCACGGGCGCGGGGTCCGGATATACACCAAAAACGGCGACAGGCTGGCCGATACGATCCTCGGCAAGGTGCGCTACGATATGCCCGGCACGACCCGCGATGGCGTTTATATCCGCCAGCCCGGCAACCCGCAGACATGGCTGGCACTTGGTCAGGTCGATATTTCCAGACTGCCGTCTGACTGGCTGAAACAGGAAATTGTCAATATCAATTCCGATCGTGTCAAATCGGCTGAAACCCGTCATCCGGACGGAGAGGTCATCAGCGTCTCCAAACAGGCACCAACGGATCGGAACTTCGTGATGGCCGGCATCCCGGAAAACAAAAAACTGAAATACGACCGCGACCCGGACAATATTGCTACGGTACTGGAAAACTTCGAGCTTGATGATGCGCGGCGAGTATCGGATGTTTCATTCGATCCCGAACAGACCATCAGCACCCGGATCACGACTTTCGACGGTCTGAATGTCGCCATCAAAATGTTCACAGAGAAAAAAGGCGGTGCCAGCAAACCACAGTACTGGGTCACCCTGTCTGCCAGCGCAACCGACACCTCCCCTGAACGTCAGAAAGAAGTATCCGAGATAAACGCCCACACCACACCGTGGGTGTACCAGATCCCCGGATACAAGGCATCGCGCCTGAACAAGCGCATGTCGGAAATACTTAAAGACAAGGAACCCGCCACCTAGGCGCGCTGTTTCGGGGATTTGCTGATCTTTCTATTTACCGCTGTTAACATCTGCACGTGACGGATCGTGGGACACACAAACACGATATGATATAATTGTTGCCAACCAGAACAGCAAACTTGGCAGACGAGATGACTGGATATCTTTGGTTTTTGACACGCCGTTTTGCCATTGCTGCGGTCTTCGTCACGGGGCTTGTCACCCTGGCCGCCTCGGTCACCGCATCAGAGAATAAGCCCAAGGATGAAGCCGCCTGGATTGTCCCGACCCATATCCAGCTGTCGCCCTTGATGGTGCCGGTAGCGGGTCGGCGTTCGGCTCCGATCACCATTTATCTGGAAGCCGCGGACAAAAAATTTGTCGGCAACATCTGCAATTATGTTCCCCGTGTGCGCGATGCCATCCTCAAGGTACTGTCACGCAACCCGGTCCCGGTCAGGAAGCGCAAACTGATTTTGAGCGGATTGGCGCGTCAGCTTCTCAACCCGATGAACAAAGTCATCGGCAACAAAATCATCGGCGACCGGCAAATCAAGGAAGTCTATATTGTTGCCGGTGCGGTGCGAATGGGCGGCGGCAGTATTTCAAGGTTACCATTTGCACAGATCAATGGCTGCCAGAGCATCCGTCAGGCCGAAGCGGCGCGGATGAAGGCGGAGGCGGCTAAAGAAAATCAATGACCCCCCGTTCTATTGACACGGCGGGGTTTTCAGCCAAATTAACAGTATAACGTCCCCGTGCGTGAGAACGGTCTGCGCGCGGGACAGGTGCCTTTGTAAAAAGGGCCTGATTTAATCCGTACTCGCTCATATCCGGAGGAGCACGTCAGATGTCAAGAATGTCTGCCTTTAACAGTCCGCTGTTGCTGGGTTTCGAGAATTTCGAGCGTATGCTTGATCGCGCATCGAAGGCCTCTGCCGAAGGCTACCCGCCCTACAACATTGAACAAACGTCGGAACACGGTCTGCGCATCACGCTCGCGGTTGCCGGGTTTTCCATGGAAGACCTCAATGTCACGATGGAAGATAATGAACTGGTTATTCGCGGCCGTCATGCCGACGATGGCAAGGACCGGGTGTTTGTTCACCGCGGTATTGCCTCGCGCCAGTTTCAGAGAAGTTTTGTTCTGACCGAGGAGATAGAAGTTACCGGGGCAACCCTTGATAACGGTCTGCTGCACATAGAACTTGAGCGAATCCTGCCGGAACCGGAGATTCGCACCATCAAGATTGACGCGGCAAACGGAACAAAAAACAACGCCAAGCCGAAAATGATCAATGTCGAATCCGATTGATCAACGCCTTCGAAATCCAGAGCAGTCCTGGCCATCTTCGGGAGGACTCAAAAAGGAGTTTCAAAATGACCAAATACAATCAGATTAGAAAACGTGACGATCAGGACTCCCGGGCTCCTCTGATGAGCCGGGCCGATTTTGCCAATTGGGGTTCAGACCGGATCGCCTATGTCCGCCGGTCCCGGCAAGGAGGCATAAACGGTTATGCCGTACATACTGCTGACGGGCGCGAAGTCGGGTTCGCCGAAACCTTTGATCTGGCCGCCGCCGGGGTCCTGCAACACGACCTGTATCCGCTCAGCGTTCACTAGGATCAGGACCCATTAATTCCATCCATTCTGCGGAGGCGGTTTCCCCGCTCTCCCGACAGGAGAGGGCGCGTCGGCGATGTGGTTCGTCGGCAAGCGTTCTTGATGCAACGGAGGAGATGGAAGAAAATTTCGTGTTTTCACTCAGGCCCGGCGGAATTCAGCCGCTCAACCAGCCGTCCGAATGAGCCGTCTTTTTTCATACTATCGACCGCTCGGTCAAATTCGTTGATGAATTTTCCAAAGAATGGTGACTTGTTTGAAATCATGAGAGCAAACTCGGGGCTCGGGTAAATTTTCGGTAAAATGCGTACCCGATCAACCAATCCAAGGCGTCGCACCGCCGCTGACGTAACGGCCGTTGGATGAATAACGACGTCACTTCGACCGCGAGCAACCATTTTCAGGCAATTATCGATGATAGGAACCCGATGGAAGGGAATTCTTCTGGGTTTATAGAATGTATCCACCCAGCCGTTTCCCAAAACGTCGCAAATTTTCATCATTTTCAAAGACGCATGATCCGGATCATTTTGCAGTTTGCCGACATTGGGACTATTTCCTGCAACAAAAGCCCGATAGGCAAGTGAGTAGATATAATTTCTCGACCTTTCTGAAAATTTTAGCCGGGACTTTGTCGGCGTTGTAATAAACCCGTCGGCCTGTCCGGTTTGCATCATCGATTGCGCACGCTTCCAGGGAACGCCAAGATGACGTATCTGGTGGCCCATCTTTTCTGCGACAACCGCGTCAACCAGACGCGGCAGGACTCCGGATACAGCACCGCCATCTCCCGACGATATCGGCGCCCATTTGTTGGCATATACAATCGTGACGGGATCCCCGAACGCTCCGGACACAGATGTGATCACGAGAATAAGGCCCACAATTACGCGTGCGGTCTTTATTTCCCACTTCTGTCTAAAGCTCCAGCTTACAGGTTCTTTATTATGACAACTTTACGATTCTGCTGTTGAATAATTTTTCGCGACCGGTACGTCAGACCCGTTTCAGGCCGCCCGGGTTTCCATGCTTTCGGTAAGGATGGCAAACAACCCGTCAGGGGTGTCGGTACCGCGCAGTTTTTTGCAGACTGATTTATCGCGAAGCAGGCGTGAGACGCGGGCCAGTGCCTTGAGGTGGTCCGCACCGGCCGATTCCGGGGCCAGCAGAAGAAAGATCAGATCAACCGGCTGATCATCAATCGCCTGAAATTCAACCGGCTGTTCAAGGCGCGCAAACAGGCCGTGAAGGCGCTCAAGGCTGGCCAGTTTGCCATGAGGAATGGCGATGCCATTACCAACACCCGTTGTCCCCAGCCGTTCACGTTCCATCAGAACATCGAATACCGCACGTTCATGTTCGCCGGAAATTTCAGCGGCGCGGCGCGCCAGTTCCTGGAGCGCCTGTTTTTTACTGGTAACGCGCAAGCTGGCAACCACTTCTTCAGACGATATAAGATCGTTGATCTCCATGGGTCTTCCTTACATGTTGTTGCGCCGGAGCGCGCTATCGTTAAGCGTGGGCAATTGCGCCAGCCTCATTTACTAACGGCCGGATCAATCCACCCCACATTGCCGTCCGGACGCCTGTAAACGACATTCAGGCTGCCGCTGGCACTGTTGCGAAACATGATTACCGGCTGGTCGGCCAGGTCCATTCGCATAACCGCCTGACCGACAGTCAGCGATTCAATCTCCGTCGGCATTTCGGCAATAATCGCCGGCTGCCCGTCAACAGAGACTTCTTCCGTTTCCGATTCCGGCTCCATAACATATTGCTGGGCCAGCACAATATCATCATGGTCACGATTTTTATGATGATCATTCATGCGTCGCTTGTAACGACGAAGCTGCTTGGCGATGCGCTCCAGCGCACCATCAAACGCACCGTAAGCGTCCGTTGATTCACCGCCGCCTTGAATAACCAGTCCGCGCGGACCCGGATGCACCGAGATGTCGGCCCGCAGTCCATGCCCGGATTTCGAAAAATTGACGCTGGCATCAATGGCCTGACTGAAATATTTGGTGACAGCGGGAGCGAGGTGGTCCTGAACGTGGCTGGTCAACGACTCACCAACGTTCATGTTTTTGCCAGTAACGGAAATGTCCATGGGATTTTACGGTCCTGTTATTTTTTTGTCTCAGGCATCGAAAACATTCTTTCGTTTCGCCTTTATACAGATCGTCTCCGCCTCCTGGGGTGGCCGCGGTCCGGTCATTCCAGATAGGCGGCGGGCGGGAAGGCCGGGAAAATAGTGTCCAGCCTCCCTAAAGTCAATACACCCGATTTTCTTACTTTTCCACCTTGAAAATTATAAAAAAATCAGCTTGGCTCCGCCTTCTGCCGACGACGCTGAACAGATGAGCCAATACCCAGGGCTTCGCGGTATTTGGCGACCGTGCGCCGCGCAATATCCATACCTTCCGCCTTCAATATGGCGACCAGCTTGTCATCCGACAGAATCTTGTTCGCCCGCTCCTGATCAATAAGGGTCTTGATCCGGTCACGGACAGCGTGTGCCGAATGCGCTTCGCCACCGGCACTTGACTGGATTGCCGATGTGAAGAAGTACTTGAGTTCATAAATACCCCGCGGAGTCGCCATGTATTTGTTCGACGTTACCCGACTGACCGTGCTTTCATGCATTTCAATGACATCGGCAATGTCACGCAGCACCAGCGGTTTCAGGTGTTGAACCCCGAGGGCGAAGAAGGTGTTTTGCTGGCGCACCAGTTCAGTAGCAACTTTCAGGATCGTCGTCGCCCGCTGATGCAGGGATTTGACCAGCCAGCTGGCCGACTGGAACTGTTCGGAAATGTAGTGTTTATCTTCCTTGCTGCTGGCTTGACCGGTGATCTGGGCATAATAGTGATTGTTGACCAGCACCTTGGGTAGAGTATCCTGATTGAGCTCAATCACCCAGCCACCGCCCGGTTTCACGCGCATCAACACATCAGGGACAATCGGCTGGCTGACCGCCTGATCGAACCGTGTCGCCGGTTTTGGATCAAGCGCCTTCAGTTCCATGACCATCTCTGAAAGATCTTCCGCATCAACACCACAGGCCGTCGCCAAGCCGCTGAGATTGCGCTCAGC
>JAJFIJ010000373.1 GCA_021775105.1 Rhodospirillales bacterium
AATCCTGCCCCCGCCCCGCCATGCAGGACCGGACTTGATCAAGTTGTCCCATTCCTGATCGAGGGTCGATTTTAGCGGCATCAAATGATCTGCTGAGAAGGCATTTCGAACAATCAGATACCCGTCGGTTTTGAGGCCGAGAATTGCTGTCGACAGCCGTTCGGTCGTCAGCGATTTTCGCCGACGTTCATCATCTGAAAGCAAAATTTCTGAAACCATCTGTATTATGCCTGTATCACTCTTGTGTTGGTCATTGAAATTCTGCGACATTTGCCCGGTCGGTACAAATGAGGAAACAAAATGAACGAGAATCAAATCAGCTGCGGCTGGAACGTAACGCCATTGGACTACCTGCAAAACCGGATCACCGAGGCCGAGGGCGAACGTCTGTTTTCGCAATACGTAACTGTCCGTGACGGCACCAGAATTGCGGTTGACGTGCATCTGCCGGGAAGGGAAGACAATGGAGCGTCCTATCCCGCCATTTTGATATTGACCCCCTATTATCGCCGGTTTGCGCTGCGCCAAGGGCATCGCCCGAATATCGACGCCTGTGCAACGGTGGCGTTTTATCGCGATATGTTCGTGCCGCGCGGATATGCGCTGGTTTGCGTCGATGTGCGTGGATCCGGTGCCAGCTTCGGTTATCGTGACGGGTTTCGATCCCCCGCCGAACGACTTGATCACCACGACATCGCCGATTGGGTTTCCAGGGAACCCTGGTGCGATGGGAATATCGGTGCAACCGGCATCTCATACCCCGGTGCAGCATCTGATTTTCTGGCCTCAACCAACCACCCCGCTGTCAAGGCAGTGGCACCGCTGTTCGCCGTCTGGGACACCTGGATGAACCATTTGTACCCGGGTGGCATATTGTTGAACTGCGTCTCTCAGCGATACGGGCAGTTGGCAGAATCCCTTGATCTCGATCAGCGCGAGAAAATCCCCGACTACGCCTATTTCAAGGACGACGACCTTACCGGCCCGGCACCTGTCGACGATGACCCAGACGGTATTTTACTGGCCGAGGCAATCCATCAGCACCACGCCAATTTTGACATGCAGGATTTCGCCCAGCAATTGCGATTCAGGGATTCAACGTTAAGCGAGAATCCTGATTATTCAGCCGCTGACATCAGCCCCTTTAACTATGCCAATCGCGCGGCGGATCACTCAACGCCTTATTACTCCATATCCGGCTGGATGGATGGGGGCGGCTATTCTGTCGGCACGATCCAGCGCCACCGTTGGCTGGAAAACCCCGAATCCCGCCTGATGCTTGGGCCATGGGATCATGGGGCACGTGGCAACGTCAGCCCGTGGCGAGGTTCGTCAACAGAAGCCCAACAACCCATTGTCGGCGCAGCCGTACTCAGGTTTTTCGACAAACACCTGAAAGGCCTGGAAAGCGCGATTGAAGATGAAAAACCGGTGCATTACTTCACCATGGGTGAGGAAAAATGGAAGTCATCAGATGCCTGGCCTCCCGCCGCCGTCGAGATGTCATTTTATCCCGGTGCGCAAAACAGCCTGACCAATACGCCACCTGATACTATCGCTGGTGAAGACGTCTATCAGGCAGATTTTGCCTGTGGAACAGGAACCCACAGTCGTTATGACCGGCTCTATATCGCCAATGTCGAGACCTACTATGATGACTGGGATGGCCGCGAAGATGCCATGTTGTCCTATACCGGAGAGCCTCTGCCAGAAGATTCAGAAATGACCGGGCATCCGTGGGTCGATCTGCGATTTTCCTGTTCGGAAAAAGATTGCACTTTTTTTATCTACATTTCCGACCTGACACCAGAAGGCAAATCCGTCTATGTCACTGAAGGTATGTTCAGGGCACTCCACCGTCGGGATGGCAACAATCCGCCGGATATTCCTGCAACCGGACCGGCGCATTCGTTTTTGATGGCAGATGCAAAACACCTGACACCAGGAGAGCCGGACGAGGTCAGGTTCGAGATTCTTCCAACCTCGTATCTGTTCAGGAAGGGACACCGGGTCCGCATCTCCATTGCCGCCGCTGACAGTGATCATTTCACCAAAATTCCCGCCGGACGGCCACCGAAGATTACCTTGTTTCGTGACATCAGCCGTCCATCCCGAATTGTTCTGCCCATCGTAAATCGTGGAGACTGAAGACAACGGCGATGAAATAGGCGCAACAACCGATAAAACGACTGTGGCGAAATCAGAATACCGAGTGTCGCACAGCACCAAGCGGTCGTGCTGGCAAACCCATACGAAATCTATTGAGATTCGAGTATCATATGGGCTTTTGCGGCTCATCGCTTTTGAGGACGGAAAATTATGAAAACCCAAGCGCGCGTAGTTGTTGTCGGTGGCGGAGTTGTCGGGGTCAGCACCCTGTATCACCTTGCCAAAAAGGGCTGGACAGACGTCGTTCTTGTTGAACGCAAGGAACTGACGTCGGGCTCGACCTGGCACGCCGCCGGGTTACTGCCGCTTTTCAACATGAGCTACAGCGTCGGACAGGTTCACAAATATTCCGTCAAACTGTATCGCGAACTCGAAGATAACGCCGAACAGACGGCAGGCCTCAAGCAGGTCGGCAATATCCGTCTTGCGATGAATCAGGACCGCATGGACGAATATCATCAGTACGCCGGCGTCGCTGCCACGATCGGTGTAGATGTTGAGTTCCTGACTCCGGATGACATCAAGGAACTTTGGCCGCTTTGCCAGACGGACGGCCTTGTCGGCGGTATCGTACATCCTGAAGATGGTTATATCCAACCCGCTGACCTGACTCAGGAACTGGCCCGACAGGCGCGCAAAATGGGTGCTGAAATCTATCGCAACACTGTCGTCAACGGAATGTACCAGACGCCAACCGGAGAGTGGGTTGTCGAAACTGACAAGGGCGACATCACCTGCGAGCACATTGTCTCGTGCACTGGCAATTTCGCCCGCCAGACCGGCCAGATGGTCGGCCTCGATATCCCTGTCATTCCCGTGCAGCATCAGTTCATCGTCACCGAACCGCACCCAGACATTCTCGCTCGCCATGAACAGGGTCTTCCCGAAATGGGCGTACTCAGAGAATCAGATGGCTCATGGTATTTACGTGAAGAAGCTGGCGGGTTGATTCTCGGCATCTATGAACATGGCGCGCCGTGTTGTTATGTCGACGGACCGAGCGCAGATTCTGAATATGAGTTGTTTCAGGAAGAACTGGATCGCCTTGAACCGCACATCGAAGCCTGCATCAATCGCGTGCCGGCATTTGGCGAGGTTGGCGTCAAGGAAGTCTACAATGGAGCAATCTGCTACACACCGGATGGCAACCCGATCATCGGACCCGCGTGGGATCTCAAGAACTTCTGGCTTAATGAGGGCCACAGTTTCGGCATTACCGCAGCTGGTGGTGCAGGCTGGCAACTGGCGGAATGGATGGTTGATGGTGCCCCTACCGTCGACATGCTGGGCGTCGAACCCCGGCGATACGGCGATTATTGTTCTAAAACCTATCTACGCGAAAAGAACGAAGAGGCCTACGCCAACGTATTTGTCATTCACTATCCCGACGAAGAACGCGAAGGTGCCCGCCCCCTCAGAACCGCCCCCTGCTATGATCGCCTGAAGGCACTGGGCGCTGTATTCGGCCAGAAATTCGGCTGGGAGCGGGCCAACTGGTTTGCCCCTGAAGGCGTTGAACAAAAAGACGATTGGTCGTTCCGGCGTTCGAAATATTTCGAGCACGTCGGAAACGAATGTCGCAACGTTGCCGAAAACGTCGGCATTCTGGATATGACTGCATTCGCCAAATGTCGCATCTCGGGGTCTGGTGCCGAGGCCTGGCTCGACAACATCATGGCCAATCGCATTCCCAAAAAGACGGGCCGGGTCAACCTCTGTCACGCCCTGAATATCCACGGTGGCGTGCGGTCCGAATTTACCATCCTGCGCAATCCCGATGATTCTTTCTACATGGTCTCTGCCGGTGCGCTTGAACGCTTCGATCACGATTACCTGAAGAAAAAACTTCCTGATGACGGTTCCGTTCGCTTCGACCGGGTAACCAACCAGATTGGCGTGCTGGTCGTTGCCGGACCGAAATCCCGTGAACTGATGCAACGCGTTTCCGATGCTGATTTTTCCAACGAGGCCTTCCCGTGGCTGTCGTCACAGCGCATTGATGTCGGGCTGGCTGACTGTATTGTCGCACGGGTCAATTTTGTTGGTGAATTGGGATGGGAAATTCACCACCCGATGGAAATGCAAAACCATGTGTTTGATGCGTTAATGGGTGCCGGGGCTGACCTTGGCGTCAAACCCTTCGGCATACGTGCAATGGATAGCCTTCGCCTAGAAAAATCCTATCGTCTGGTCGGCACGGAATTGTCCATCGAATACGCGGCTTACGAGTCTGGATTGCACCGCTTTGTCCATCCGAACAAGGGAGACTTCATAGGCCGCGACGCACTGCTTGAATGGAAAGACCGCGGGTTTGAAAACACCTTCGTGACGCTTGAAGTGCATGATACGACTGATGCTGATGCTTTGGGAAACAATCCGATATTTCACGATGGCAAAGCCGTAGGTCGGGCAACGGGCGGAGGTTACGGTTTCCGCCTCGATAAATCCCTGGCCCTCGGTATGGTCCGTCCTGAATTTGCAGAATTGGGAACGGAACTGGAAATGGACATCCTTGGCACCATGCACAAGGTTACCGTCATTGAAGAAAGCCCTTATGATCCGGAAAATGAAAAGTTGAGAGCATAGGATACAGATTCCGAAATGAGGACGCTGCCTGAACCGGCAGCACCCCTTTTCCATGCCCTAATATCATATGAAAAACCAGATTGATCTTTACCCTTTCAGGCCGCATGTTTCATGAATTGATTTTCTGAAGGGAATTCACCGTGACACCCGATCAGGCTGCGATAATCCAGGCATCATACGTACACATTGCTGAAAGCGGAGAAGATCTGGCAGGTATCGTTTTGCGCCAAATTGCCGATTCCAGTCCCGAACTGTCCGGGTTTGTCCTCGGCTCTGCCGGGCAGGTGGCGGATTCATTGGCAAACATTATAGAACACCTTCATACACCAGAGACCATCGTCGATTATATTGCCGGTCTGGGTGAAACCCTGTTCGATCTTGGCGTGCAGGACGAGCATTATTCGATATTTGGCGAAGCGCTACTTCAGGGACTTGAACAAACTCTCAAGGAACGGGTAACGCCGGAAATCAAGGATGCCTGGTTGGATGGCTGGCTGATGTTTTCCGGTGTTATGCGTGAGGCGGCTTTTTGCCTGATGAATGACCCAACTGCCCAACGTATGGGAACCGGCGCAACGCCAGCGAAACTCTCCGAATCAAAAGATAAAGGCAGGGCGATTGATGTTGAGGCGATTGAGCTGGAGGCCCGCAATCTGATTGCTGAAGTCGCCAACGTCAGTGACGTTGCGCAACAGATATCCGGGGTCGCCAAACAAACCAATTTGCTCGCCCTGAACGCCCGCATTGAGGCCGCCAGAACGG
>JAJFIJ010000374.1 GCA_021775105.1 Rhodospirillales bacterium
CTGGTCGATGATTCCATTGTCCGCGGGACGACTTCGACCAAAATTGTCGAAATGGTACGCAATGCCGGGGCCAGTGAAGTGCATATGCGGATTTCCAGCCCGCCGATTAACGACTCCTGCTTCTATGGTATCGATACTCCCGAACGCGGAGCCCTGCTGGCAGCCCGCATGAACCTTGCGGAAATGAAAAAATATATAGGTGTCGACAGCCTGGCTTATATTTCCAATGACGGCCTTTACAAGGCCGTTGGCGAATCGGGACGAAACCAGGAATGCCCACAATATTGCGATGCCTGTTTCACTGGCGACTATCCGATTCGTCTGGCCGATCAGGAAGGTGACGCAACGCCGGGCCTCCTTTCGCTACTCGATGACCCCCACTGACATGAGCGCTGACAACATCAGGCGGCTGGATGGCCGGATTGCGCTGGTTACCGGGGCTTCTCGCGGTATCGGTTGCGCCGTCGCCAAACGTTATGCCCGCGAAGGCGCTCACGTTATACTGGTTGCCACAACTGAAGGCGCACTGGAAGAAGTCGATGACGAAATTTTCGCAAGCACCGGGCGGCATGCGACGCTGGTTCCCCTTGACCTGACCGATTTTTCAGGAATCGACAATCTGGGAGCTGCCATATTTGAACGCCACGGCAGGCTTGATATTCTAGTCGGCAATGCGGGCGTCCTTGGCACGTTGACTCCACTGGGACACCTCAAGCCCGATATTTGGCAAAACGTTATGGACATCAACCTGACGGCAAACTGGCGTCTGGTTCGGAGTTTCGATCTCTTGTTACGTCAATCGGATGCAGGGCGTGCGATCTTTGTGACCAGTTCAGTTGGGTCGCTGCCCCGCGCCTACTGGGGAGCTTATGCGATCTCAAAAGCCGGATTGGAGATGATGACCAGAATCTATGCTGAAGAGATCGCCAAAACGCCAGTCCGTGCCAATCTCATCAATCCGGGTGCGACCCGGACAGCGATGCGCGCCGAGGCCATGCCTGGCGAAAACCCCCAAAATCTCAAAACGGCTGAAGATCTGACGGAAATCTTCGTCCGGATGGCAGAGACATCATGGACGGCAAACGGCGTGAGCGTAGACGAAGCGGGAAATATCACGGGGTAATTTTTTTGTTATCCGGACTGCCTGGTCAAAAATGTTGTTTTATTACCGTTTATGACCGCTTTTGTGTTTCCTGAAATCCGAACTCCTTATACACTCCCTTAATCCTTATGCTTTAAGAAGTTCGACAGAGCGCGATCATTTGACGGCATTCATTTTTCAGGTCGGCAATGTTTGGGGGGTAAACGGGAATGAAACTGAGCAAGGATATTCGGCTATTCAGGCGCACGCGCGCTCTGGAGGCCGAAATTGATAAATTTCTCGATCTCATGTCGGAAGGCGGATTGCTCTTCAAGCATTCCGTAATAACTTATCTTGATCACGGAAATTCCGCTGAATTTGAAGAAAAACTGCATCAGGTCAATGAGATTGAAAGTTCGGCGGATGACCTGCGCCGCTCAATCGAGAACCAACTCTATGCACAAACCCTGATCCCCGATGCGCGGGGCGACGTTTTGGGCCTGCTTGAAAATCTCGACAACATCACCAATCAGATCGAGGGAACACTTTGGGGATTCTCGATTGAGAATCCTGATATTCCGGCTGTTTATAAAGACGATTTTCGCCAATTGGTGGAAATGGTTGTAGAAGCTGTCGAAGCTGTCGTTCTGTCGTCACGCGCGTTTTTCCGGAATATTGACGCGGTCGGTGACCACAATCACAAGGTTATGTTTTACGAGAAAGAAGCCGACAAGGCATCGACCAAACTCAAACGAGCCATCTTTGGGTCAGATCTGGAACTGGCACATAAAACCCATCTCCGCCACTTTGTTGAAAATCTCGATAACGTG
This sequence comes from Rhodospirillales bacterium, assembly GCA_021775105.1. Taxonomy (GTDB): domain Bacteria; phylum Pseudomonadota; class Alphaproteobacteria; order Rhodospirillales; family Casp-alpha2; genus JAJFIJ01. Next base: position 1,912 of record JAJFIJ010000374.1, read on the forward strand.
GCCGACTGGTCCGAAGACGTCGCTGACCGTTTGGCCATTTACGTTATTAAACGGACCAATTAAGACGCATGGACGTATCGGTTCTATTTTTTCTGACGAGTGGTGTGTTCCTGGGTTGGGCTTTGGGTGCCAATGATGCTGCCAACGTATTTGGCACGGCTGTTGGAACGCGCATGATCCGCTTCACCACGGCGGCGCTGATCTGTTCCGTATTTGTCGTCCTGGGTGCCGTATACAGTGGTGCCGGGGCAGCACATACCCTGGGTAAACTGGGTGCCATCAATGCCCTTCCCGGCTCCTTCATGGCGGCGTTCTCCGCCGCCCTGTCGGTTTACCTGATGACCAAGGCCAGAGTCCCGGTATCAACGACACAGGCCATTGTCGGCGGCATTATCGGCTGGAACCTGTTCAGCGAAACGCTAACTGATTCCGCATCATTGGTAAAAATTCTATCGACCTGGCTGATCTGTCCGATACTGGCAGCCGTAATTTCTCTCGGCCTGTTCAAGTCGATTAACTGGCTATTGCACCGCTATCCAATTCACCTGCTGCGCACAGATGCCTATACCCGTGTCGGGCTGGTTTTCGCGGGCGCGTTCGGATCCTATTCTCTGGGTGCAAACAACATCGGCAACGTCATGGGTGTTTTTGTTCCTGCCTCTCCGTTCACTGATTTTGATGTCGCCGGACTGTTCACCATTACCTCCGTCCAGCAACTGTTTCTGGTTGGTGCGATATCCATTGCCGTAGGCGTCGCTACCTATTCAAAACGGGTCATGATGACTGTTGGTGGTGGACTGGTATCGCTCTCGCCGGTCGCAGCCTGGGTTGTCGTTGTTTCCCATTCCATCGTTTTGTTCCTGTTTGCGTCGCAAGGACTGGAACAGTTCCTTGCTTCCCACGACCTGCCAACCATTCCACTGGTCCCGGTTTCAAGTTCGCAGGCCGTTGTTGGTGCGATTATCGGAATTGCCATCGCCAAAGGTGGACGCGGAATTCGCTGGCGGGTATTGGGGGGAATCGGCATGGGCTGGATGGCAACGCCGATGCTGGCCGGTTTTGTCTGTTTTGTCGGTCTGTTTTTCATGCAGAACGTCTTCAATCAGGAAGTCTATAAACCCGTTTCATACCGTATTTCCGAACAGGTCGGTATCGAACTCGACAAACAGGGAGTGCATACTGCGGCATTGACATCAATTGTCAGTGAGCCCTTCGACACGGCAGTTGACTTTACACGAGCACTGGATCAAATTCCGGCCCTTGATGATGATCAGTACCCACGTATTCTGCAATTCGCAGAAGTGCATGAAACACTCATTGATGCTGATTTATTTAAAAAACTGCAATCGAGTTCACTGTCAGCACCTCAGATCAAAGCGGTAAAACGTTTGGCTGGCCGGTCTTTCGATTACAAATGGCAACTGGCCAATGTTCTGGCCAAAACAGAACCCGAGTGGCAAATGCTGCCGGTTTCCAAAATCAACAAGGCCCGAAACAAGACATTGCAATCGGACCTGACCTACCTCTACCGATTGTTCAGCGCCATTCGCTAAACAGTCCTGTTAGCGATTAACCATCGGCCCGAAAGAACAACACCATTTCTGCAACGCAAGTCCTGATCAATCTCGTTGGTGCCGTAGCACTTCTGCTGTGGGGCATGCGCATGCTTCGAACCGGCGTCACGCGGGCATTCGGGGCTGACCTCCGTCACGCTATCGGCAAAAGTGTCGCCAACCGCTTCAGCGCCTTGTTGGTCGGTCTGGGCGTTACTGCCATTTTGCAAAGCAGTACGGCAACCGCAATGATGGTTGCGTCATTCGCCAGTCGTGGGCTGGTCGCAACAGCACCTGCCCTCGCCGTCATGCTTGGTGCCGACATTGGTACAACGATGGTTGCCCAGGTTCTGTCATTTGATATTTCGTGGCTATCACCACTGGCGTTGATGGTCGGTGTGATCCTGCACTTTTCTGCCAACACCAGTTTAGTCAAACAACTCGGTCGCATAGCCATCGGCCTCGGGCTGATGTTGCTGGCGCTGAAACTGATTGTCACCACAGCAACACCGCTCCGCGAATCCCAACTGATCATAGATATATTTGGTTCCGTCGCAGGTGAAACGCTGATTGGTATCATTATAGCCGCTCTGCTGACATGGCTTGCACACTCAAGTCTGGCCGTTGTTTTGCTGATCATGTCGCTGGCAACGACTGGTGCCATTCCCATTCAACTGGCGTTCGTTCTGGTAATCGGTGCCAATATCGGTGGAACCCTTCCCCCTATCATGGCTATGGCGGGCGAAGGTCCGGAGGCCCGAAGGGTGACCATCGGCAATGCACTATTCAAGATTGGCGGTGCCATTGTCTTGCTGCCCTTGCTTGGCGTGATCATGCCAATCATTGCCAACCTTGATGGTGACGCAGCCCGTCAGGTGGTAAATTTTCACACACTCTTCAATTTCGCCGTAGCACTTGGTTTCATTTTCCTGACAGACGTTATGTCGACCCTGATGCAGCGCCTGTTACCGTCAATTCCGATGGCAGATGATCCCGGGGCACCCAGGCACCTTGAAAAAAGTGCCGTTGAGGTTCCCACTCTCGCCCTTGCCGGGGCCGCTCGGGAAACCCTTCGCATGGGTGATATCGTAGAGCAAATGCTGCGGGAAAGCCTGACCGTGATTGCCAATAATGACACCTCCAGAGCCGACAATGTGCGAGATCTGGATGATGCCGTAGATCAACTGCACGAAGCCGTCAAACTGTACGTTGCTGAAGTTACCCGACAGGAACTCGATAAGGACGAGAGTCTTCGCGCCAGTGAAATCATGACTTTTGCAACCAACCTGGAACACATTGGTGATATTGCGGAAAACCTGATGGATCTCGCCAAGAAGAGAGACAAGAAACGGCTTCAGTTTTCAGAGACAGGCCTCAAGGATCTGATCGAACTGCACACCAAGGTCGTCGACAACCTGAAGCTGGCTTTAAGTATTTTCATGTCTGGTGATGTACGCCTGGCGCGTCAGCTTCTGGCGGAAAAACGCACGGTGATTGCACTTGAGAGGGCAGCCTCCGAAGGGCATCTTTCGCGTCTTCGCGACGGTCGCCGAGACAGCATAGAAACCAGCGCCCTGCATATGGACATCCTGCGTGATCTCAAACGTATTCACTCTCATATCGTTGCGGTCGCCTATCCGGTTCTGGAGCGCGCCGGCGAGCTTGATGCCCTGCCCAAACGCGGCGATGTTAGCGTTCCAACAAATTCATCAGACCAAGCTTGAACCGGCAACCTAACGTTCAGCTACAACCTTCGCCGTAATGATTTCCGCATCAAGCGCGGCCAGTGCTTCGGCAAGCGCTTTGCCCATTTTCCCATCAGTGACGATATGCGTCACCCGATCGAGATTATCGACCTGAACGGGCGCACGTTTGTCAAATTTGGTATGATCAACCAGAAGAACCGACAGGCGGGCATGGGCTATCATCTGGGCGTGAAGTTCAGCCTGTTCACGGAAGAAATCTGACAATATCAGTTCGCCATTCAAAGCACTGGCCCCGACAAAGCAAAAATCAGCGTAATAATTTGACAAACAATCTGTCGTATCACGCCCGAACGTTGCATTATCGGCGACCTGAATTTCACCCCCCAATAGAATGACCCGGTTGTCATTACGTCCTGCCAGTCGACCGACGATTTGTAGATCGTTTGTATATACGACCAGTTTTTGGCGCTCAATCAATGCTTCAGCCAGACAAAGCGTCGTTGTTCCTGCATTAATGATCAGGGAAGCACCATCCGGAACCAGAGATGCCGCTTTCACCCCTATCGCCCTCTTGCCCTCGATGTTGGTTTCCATACGATCAGCAAACGCTGGTTCATCTTGCGTCATCGCCAGCGCGCCACCATGAGTTTTCCGAAGTTTCTGCTCACTTGCAAGCTTGGTAATATCGCGACGGATGGTTTCACGTGACACTTGCAAACGACGATACAGCTCATTCACGGTTACTGCGCCCTTTTCCCCAAGAATGCTTAGAATCTGGCTACGGCGCTGCTCGGCAAGCATGTGTAATCCTCAATTTCAAAATGCTGTCGTCGCAGGCAATGTGCCGAAAGGAAATGATTGGGTCAAGGGAGCGGGAGGAGACTCAGGGGATTAGCCGAACTGACGGCAACGTTACAGTTACCCGTGTCCCTTTCCCGACTTCGCTGCTCATCGCAGCGCTGCCATCATGCAGGTGCGCCAATGCCCGAACCAGAGATAACCCGAGACCCGTGCCCTCATGTGTTTGCGTCGAGTGTTCGCGGGCCTGGATAAAAGGTTCGAAAATTCGACCAACTTCATTTTCCGGAATGCCAACGCCGGTATCTTCAACAATCAACTCGATATTACCGTTTGCATTTATCTGGCACATAACTCTCACCTGACCACCGCTTGGCGTAAACTTGATGGCGTTGGTAAGAAGGTTGATCAGGATTTGGCGCAGGCGTCGCTCATCGGCCAGGATTTTTGAAATCTTCCAGTCAACGCGCGAAATCAGCTTCAGTCCGGCGCGTTCGGCACGTTGCGAAACCATGCGTTTGCAGTCCCGTATAACGTCACGGATATCGATTTCATCTTCGTGCACGCCAACCTGCTGCGCCTCAATTTTGGACATGTCGAGAATGTCATTTATGACGTTCAGAAGATGCGACCCGGAACGATGAATGTCATCAATGTATTCATTATAACGGGGCTCACTGATCGACCCGAAAATTTCAGCCTGAATAACTTCCGAAAATCCAATTATCGAATTCAACGGGGTTCGTAATTCATGGCTCATATTGGCAAGAAATTCAGACTTGGCCCGGTTGGCATATTCAGCATGATCGCGCGCGAATACCAGTTCACGTTCAACTTCTACCCGCTCGGACATGTCGCGCACTGTTGCCAGGAATAACGGGGCGACCGTTGTTCCAAATCGACTTACGCGAACTTCAACCGGAAAATCGCTCCCATCGGCTCGACGATGACGACGTTTCAGGGTGTGCGTGTCAGTCATCGCATGCCAGATGGCATCAAGATCCACTGATGAAGCCTCAACCTCAATATCCCTTACATTCATTTGCAACAACTGATCACGGCTGTAACCAAGAGTTGTTATCAAATTTTCATTTACCATGACGATTTTACCTGCCGTGTCATGGAGCACGAGAGAATCAGGAACGTTTTCTACGAGTTCCCGAAACCGGTCTTCGCTATCACGAATGGTCTGTTCCGCTTTTTTTTGTTCGGTCATATCCGCTGTAATGACACCAATTCCGATCAGATCACCGGACGCCTTGATAACGGGGAACCGTCTTGAATAAACGCTGCGGGTAACGCCATCGGCATAGGCTATTTCCATTTCACGGGCAATTAACCCCCGAGTTCTTGCGATCTCTTCGTCATCGCCCTGCACACCGTCCGCACGGTCATCACCATAGATATCAAAAACTGTTTTCCCGACCGCTTGCGAACGTTCAAACTTCATCCAGTCTTCAAAACAGCGGTTCACATACTGAATTCGCCCCTCAATGTCTTTCAGGATCACCAGTTCAGGGATATTATCAATCAATGCCAGCAGAGATTCCCGACTTTCTTCCGACTCCCTTTCCAAACGCTTGCGTTCTGAAAGATCGAGCATGGCACCGATCAGTCCGCCAATAGTACCGTCCGGTTTATTGTAAACCTGTTTGTGAAACAGGACCTCATGCTCCGTGCCATCCGCATAACGGACACGGGATTCGTATATCTGAATGCCCCTTGTCTGAAACAGTTCCTCATCCGCATCCCGATACGTTTTTGCCAAATGAGGTGGTGCGACATCTTCAACACTTGCACCCAGAATTTTATCGCTGGAAACGCCAATAAAACGTGAAAATTCTTCGTTGCACCCGCGGTAAATATGATTTTCGTCTTTGTAAAAGACCGGGAATGGAATGGCATCGAGCAATGTTTGCAGAAAATCCAACTGATTTTCGAGTTCGTGACGGGCTTTCACCCGGTCTGAAACATCGAACATCGTAGAAAAAATCGCAGGCTGGCCCTCCCAGATAATTCTGACCGGACGAAGATCCAGTTCAAACTCCGAACCGTTTTTACGCACCCCCTTGATTTCATAATGATCAGGGGCCGGTTTGCCAGCCGCCCGGTCCATCGCGAACTGTTCCAGGAGGGGCCACGCGGCTTTGGCAAACAGGACCAAAATGTTCGGTAAGGCGACGAATTCCTCCAGAGAATCATAACCAAACATTTTTACCATCGCTGCATTCGCATACAGAATTTTGAAATCGCGGTGGATGTAAACTCCCTGATTTAGTGTTTCAACAATTTGCCGGATCGTGTGATCGAATGAACGGTCTTGCTCGGTGGTTTTCAATATTGCTTCGCGACGGTCGAGCTCATGATTCAGGCGAGAGATTTCCGACACAAGATCTTCTATGGATTTATCAGCCCATTGCGCTTTCAATGTACCGCCATTATTCATCTTGCCAGCCTTGAACTTTCTCTGAATTCTTGGACAGTGACCAATCTACCGTGTACCGCCGTAATCATACAACCATGAGCTTGCCGCCATCAGCCCCCCAAGTCATCTCGCCTCAGCTTCACCGAGTAGCCAGTTCAGAAACGCCTTTATTCTTGGTCGGTCAGAATACTCTGGCGGGCAAACGATGTAATAGGCGCTGGACGATTTCAGCTTCGCATCAAATGGCGCAATCAATCGACCTGACTGGAGTTCATCTTCCACAAGAGGAGATCGACCCAGCGCAACACCCATGCCGCTGACGGCCGCCTGAATCGCCATCATCGACTGATCAAAACTGACGCTTGAATAGTCGGAGAACGACATTGCCCCTACTTCACTCAACCATGCTTCCCAACCCTCCGCATAACCGGGAACATCAAGGAGTGTCGTTTCCGCCAGGTCCTGATAACGCCATTTGCGGCCTCGCTGGTTAAACAAATGCCGGCTGCATACCGGAAATATTTCTTCACGGATCAGCAACTTGACCTCCAGCGCGTCCCAGTCACCAAATCCGTTACGAATTTCCAGATCAACATTGTCGTTGGAAAAATTGGCCTCCTGACCGAGTGACGTCAGACGAATATCAATATCAGGATAGGCTGCATGGAATCTTTCAAGGCGCGGGATTAGCCACTTTGTCGAAAACGATGAGGGGACACGAACAGTCAATCCGCCGTCAATTCCATAAGACAGCACCTCTGACGTCGCGGCTGACATCAGCTCAAATGAGCCACTCAATTTGGGCAAAAATACCTCACCAGCATCGGTAAGAACCAGACGTTGGTGAGTTCTTCTGAACAGCGGCATTCCCAGAAACCCCTCAAGCGCCTTGACGTGTTGACTGACCGCAGCCTGAGTTACTCCCAGTTCTTCAGCCGCACGGGTAAAATTGAGGTGGCGCCCAGCCGTCTCGAACGCCCTCAACCAGTTCAGGGGAGGCAATTTACGCATAACACAAACCATAAGTTTTTCTAACTCAAAACCTAAGTCATCCTGGGTTGCGGTCAAGCGTAATTCAGCGTACACGCGACAATGTGAACCAGCGAGACATAACTGGATATCATTCACCTAGATTTTCTATACTCTGTTTCTCAAACACCGGAACCCTGCCATGCCATCCTCCCCTCATGAGACATCATCCCTTCGCAAGGGTCGCCTTCCCGGACAAATCAGTGTCATCACAGATGAGCAAGTGCTTCGGGTTCACGAAGCGTCACTGGACATTTTGTCAGAAACCGGCGTTCTTGTTCGTAACGAAAAAGCGAGAAGAAGGTTTTCCGAACATGATTGCAGCGTTGATGAGGTGTCCGAAATTGTCAGATTCCCATCCGACGTGGTTGAACATTTTCGGAAATTGTCACCGCCCACATTCACCTTGCATGGTCGCGATCCAACGTTTGACCTGACGATACCGAGACGCCTTCCGGCCATCACCACAGCCAGTTCGGCTCCTGATATTGTTGACCCCGTCAGTGGGAAAACCCGTCGTTCGACATCTGACGATATTGCGCGGATCGCCCACATGGTTAATGAACTTGATGGCATTGACGTATTTTCCATTTCCGTACTGGCCGATGATGCACCAGAAGATCAATTCAGTCTTTCCAGATTTTACCCCGCCCTGAAAAACTGCCTGAAACCGTGCCGAACCTCGGTTATCGATCAGCGCGAGGCCGAACAGGTTCTGAAACTGGGTGCTTTGATCGCCGGTTCGGAAGAAGCGTTTCTTGAGCGCCCCTTTATCACCTTCGGTCACTGCCCCATTGTTTCTCCCTTGACGATGGATTTTGATTCGACCGAGATGCTGATGTATTTCGCCGAACGCGGCATTCCCAATTACGCGACCATCGCCCCGATTGGTGGACTGTCAACGCCGCATACGCTGCCCGGAATGCTGGTTCTGATGAACGCTGAATGGCTGGCAATGGCGACATTGGCGCAAATGTCGAAGCCGGGAACGCCACTGATCCACAACTTTCTTCCGGTGTTCGCCGACATGCGCGATGGCGCATTCGCCCCGGGCGGTATTGAAACGGGGATTATGGCGGCCGCCTCCGTTCGAATGGGCCAGTTCTATAATGTTCCCTGCGGTGGCTATCTTGGCCTTACCAATTCGAAGGTTTCTGATGCACAGGCCGGTTTCGAGAAAGCCGTCTCGCCGCTTATGGGCATGTTGGCTGGCGTTGACTACATCGTCATGGGGGGACTGATGGACTCGTTGATGAGTTTTGATTATGGACAGCTTGTGATTGATAACGAGATTGCCCTGATGATCAAACGTGCGGCACGCGGGCTGGAATTTTCTGAAGAAGCCCTTTCTCTGGATGAAATCAGAACAACCGGACCGGGGGGTATGTTTGTCGGTTCGCCGGAAACCTATGCACGTATGAAAACAACGACATTACTACCCGAGTTGGCCGACCGGGTTTCACGAGCCGCCTGGCTGGAAATGGGCGCAACGGACATACACGCCCGCGCCCTCCACAAAGCCCGCGAAATCCTTACTCAACCAAATACCGGCGCGCTAGACCCGGAAACCGATGCCTGTGTACGGGCTGTTTTATCCGGGATGGTCAGCGGCGATTCGATGGCACCACCTGGGTGGTCCGCCCCAAAACACACAGAGCGCAGCCGCCGTCGTAACCGGCGACGGGGAAATTGATCAAGGTATGTGAGGTGGCCCAGATGTTATCTTTAGGCCCATCAATCAAAACGTCCTGTACGCCCCATTTCATTTCCACCGTGTAGAGTCAGAATACCGTTTTCCGAGAAACTTTCTGGTTCATGTGGTTTTTTGTGGTTTTTTTTGGCAATTTGTGGAATTGTCCCTGTCGTTGGTCTTTGGACGCGGATTGAAACGGAAAAATTTTCCGATTTTCCTCTTGCAGGGCGCGTGTCGTGGAGATCAACCGCGCGAATAAGAAAAGCCGGGCGAATTTACCGTAACAAAACCTTAATTTGGTCTATCGGTGGTCCGGAACCTAGGTTACAGTTCATATCAGGGGAGTGAAGCCGCTCCAGGGAGATTAGGAGAAATCTAAATGAAAATGAGTGTTTTGAAAAAGTTGACACTTTCGACAGCTATTGTTGCTGTTGCCGGTGTTGTAGGCGTGGGTTCTGCCCAGGCGGCAACCGAGTTGACCGTGTATACTGCGGTCGAAGCAGAAGATCTTAAAAAGTACGCAAAAGCGTTCAACAAGGCTAATCCGGATATCAAGATCAAATGGGTCCGTGATTCTACCGGCATCGTTACGGCGAAATTGCTGGCTGAAAAAGATAACCCCCAAGCAGATGTTGTCTGGGGATTGGCGGCAACCAGCCTTATGCTTCTGAAAGCCCAGGGTATGACCCAGGGCTATGCGCCGGCTGGCGTCGATAAACTCGACAAGAAATTTGTCGATTCCGCCAACCCGCCACACTGGACCGGAATGGACGCCTGGATCGCATCCGTCTGCTACAACACTGTAGAAGCTGGCAAGAAAGGGCTTCCCGTTCCAAAATCATGGAAAGACCTGACAAAGCCAGTCTACAAGGGCAGCGTTGTGATGCCGAACCCGAACTCTTCAGGGACCGGTTTCCTTGATGTTTCCAGTTGGCTTCAGATGTTTGGTGAAGGCGGCGGATGGGAGTTTATGGACGGCCTCCATAAAAATATCGCATGGTACACCCATTCAGGGTCCAAACCCTGTAAACAGGCGGCCTCTGGTGAAACTCCGATCGGCATATCCTTTGCCTTCCGTGGTGCCAAATCCAAAGCCAAGGGTGCACCGCTGGAAATCATTCTGCCAAGTGAAGGCATCGGATGGGACATGGAAGCAACCGCGATTATCAAGGGCACCAAGAAGCTTGCGGCTGCCAAAAAGCTGGTTGACTTCACCATCACGAAAGAAGCCAACGTGATGTACAACAAAGGATATGCCGTTGTTGCCTATCCTGGCGTTGCCAAACCGGTCAAGCACTTCCCGGCCGGAATCGCGGATGCCATGATCAATAACAACTTTGAATGGGCCGCCGTTAACCGTGGCCGCATCCTCAAAGAATGGCAAACCCGCTACGACTCGAAATCCGAGCCGAAAAAATAATAATTCTCAGACGTTACCAACTGAGAAAATAATGCCGGCCACCCAATGCCCAATCGTATTGGGTGGCCGATTTTTTTATTAATTTTCTGATATAACTCATAATTAAATAAGCGTTCACGGGGGCCTTACATGAGCACGGCAACGGAACAGAAACCGTTTCTTAAAATTGAAAATCTGACCAAAAAATTTGGTGACTTTACGGCATTGAATGACGTCTCACTGGAGGTTTATGAAAGTGAATTTGTCTGCTTTCTGGGACCGTCCGGATGCGGGAAAACAACACTTCTTCGCGCTATTGCCGGTCTCGATATTCAGACTTACGGAAAGATCGAGCAAAGTGGTCAGGATATGTCCAACCTGCCGCCTGCCGAACGTGATTTTGGTATCGTTTTTCAGTCCTATGCCCTGTTTCCCAATCTGACGGTATTCAAGAATGTCGCATATGGACTGGAAAACAGAAAACTGCCTACTGACCAGATCAATGCCCGTGTAACTGAACTTCTGGAACTGGTCGGCCTTCCGGATCAGGGAACCAAATACCCGGCGCAGCTTTCCGGCGGCCAACAGCAACGTGTCGCACTGGCACGCGCCATGGCCACATCACCGGGGCTGTTGTTGCTTGATGAACCGTTAAGCGCGCTGGACGCCAAAGTCCGTGTTCACCTGCGGTCCGAAATCAAGGACCTTCAACGGCGTCTGGGCGTGACGACGGTTATGGTTACTCATGATCAGGAAGAGGCCCTGACCATGGCCGACCGGATCGTTGTTATGGATCAGGGCGTAATTGAACAAACGGGCACCCCTGAAGATATATACGGGAAACCGGCTACAGCCTTTGTCGCCGATTTCATCGGCACCATGAATTTTGTACCGGGCACCGTAGAGCGCGCCGGGACCGTCAAAATGGGCGGTGCAGAATTGCACTGTGACACCGGCGAATTCGCCCCGGGAAGTGCGATAACCGTTGCCATCCGCCCGGAGGATATCAACGCTCAGGATTTGTCCGAAACAGACAATGTCGTCGAGACCGAAATTCATCATCTCGAGTTTTTGGGTTCTTTCTATCGGGCGGAGATTGGCGGAGATGCCTTTTCCGGTCACGACATCCGTGCTGATTTCTCGATCAACCTTGTACGACGTAAAGACATTCAGGTCGGCTCGAAAATCTCCATCCGCTTTCCTCCAGACTTTATCCAACTCTACCCGCGGGCGGAGGACTGACTGATGACAACTTCGGCCACGGTCGCAAAGGGCGCTGTCAACCTCTCCGTCGTCAAGCCCAAACTCAGTCGCGACGACTGGATGATGCGCACCTGCATGGTCGTTATTGGCTGCTTGCTGGTCGTCTTCATTCTGATGCCGCTCTACACCATGATGTCGAAAAGTGTGGAAAATCAGGATGGTGCTTTCATCGGCCTTGCCAACTATCTTGAATATTTCTCCACCCCGGCGCTGTTCCTGTCGGCGGGAAATAGCCTGTACATTGCCGTCGTTTCAACCGTTGTGGTCATCTTCACAGCTTTTGTTTATGCCTACGCGCTAACGCGCACCTGCATGCCCTTCAAATGGTTCTTCAGGGTTGTCGCCTTGATCCCGCTGCTCACCCCTTCACTACTGGGGGGAATTTCGCTGGTTTACTGGTTTGGCAATCAGGGCGTCGCCAAGGAACTGCTGATGGGAGAATCCATTTATGGTCCCATTGGTGTTGTGATCGGGTCGAGTTACTGGGTGTTTCCGCATGCCCTGATGATTGTAATAACCGCGTTATCGATTACCGACGCACGCCTTTATGAAGCCGCAGAATCATTGCGCACCAGCAAGGTTCGAACGTTTTTCACGGTCACCTTGCCGGGTTGTAAATACGGGTTGATCAGTGCCTGTTTTGTTGTATTCACACTGGTGTTTACCGATTTCGGTGTACCGAAAGTTATCGGCGGAAATTTCAACGTACTGGCGACCGACGTCTATAAACAGGTCATCGGTCAACAGAACTTTCAGATGGGTGCTGTGGTATCCGTGGTCCTTCTGGTTCCCGCAGTATTTGCTTTCGCCGTTGACCGGATCGTTCAGAAAAAACAGGTCGCTCTATTGTCGGCCCGCGCCGTCCCCTATGAGCCGAAACCAGATACCCTGCGCGACAACATCCTGTTCGGGTTCTGTATTGTGGTGGCATTGCTGATTCTGGCGATGCTGGGAATGGCTCAATATGCAGCCTTGGTCAAATTCTGGCCCTACAATCTGGAACTGTCGCTGAAGAACTCTGATTTTGACGTTATGGATGGCGGTGGATGGGAGGCCTACTGGAATTCGATCCGCATGGCGCTGTATACCGCCGTGATCGGTACGATCGTGATCTTCTTCGGCTCATACCTTGTGGAAAAGGGCCGCGGGTTCGAAACCGGGCGCACACTTTTTCACATGATCGCCATTGTTCCGCTGGCGGT
>JAJFIJ010000375.1 GCA_021775105.1 Rhodospirillales bacterium
GACGGACCGCAGACCGGGGCCTGACAGAAGGCGCGGCTGAAATTCACGCCGCGCCGGGCCAGCGCATCAATGTTCGGTGTGCGCATGGAAGGGTGGCCGTTGCAGGCCAGATAATCGGCGCGCAGCTGATCGCACATGATGAACAGGACGTTACGGGCTTTTCCCATCTGTACTACACCATAAGCTGGAGGTTGTCGGTCAGGACATCAGCAAGCAGGTAGGCCGCTGCTTCAGAGCCTTCACGCACCCGAACCGAGAACTCGGCCTCAGGAAGATCCGGAAGCCCAAGTTCTTTCGGGGCGACTTTTATGCTTTTATCGATCCATCTTGATGTTCGTACCGTGACCGCGATGCCAGCGCGGACGGCTGCTGATATGCCCGACAGACTTGGACTGGTCGCGGCAATCCGGTAAGCCCGCTGTTCAGCACCAAGGGCCTTGAGGGCCGCTTCGCGAAAGCCGCAGGGAGGATCAAGAACACCAACAGGCAGTTCGTTCGACGGTGAATTGACCAACCCATCCGATGCCGACAGCCAGAGCATTTTTTCCCGAATGACGGCAACCTCATCCTGTTCGACAGTGCGCCGCATGGCGATCAGAACATCGATCCGTTTTGCGCTCAGGTCTTCTGCAAGTTCAACAGTGCGACCGATCCTCAAGTCAATGCGGACACGGGGGTGCGTGCGGGCAAACTGGTTGAGTGTTGAGGGAAGTCCGCTGTCAACGAAGTCCTGTGTCATACCCAGGCCGATATGACCATCAGCTGCCGCACCGGAAATGCCCAGCCATGCCTCTCTGTTCGCGGCCAGAATGCCCCGTGCATGACCGACAAGGCGTTCACCGGCGTCGGTCAGTATCCTGTTTCGCCCTGCCGCGACAAACAAGGGAACTCCGGTCTGCTCTTCAAGGCGCTGCATCTGTGCCGTGATGGCTGACGGCGTGCGGCGGACAATGTTGGCCGCCTGTACCAGAGTGCCGGTTTCGGCGAAGGCCACCAGTGTTTCGAGCAGGGCAGGGTCAAAATTTTTCATAATTCAATTATAATGAATTATTAATATAAAACAATTCAATTTTATTAACATTATTGCAAGCCTAAATTATCATCCCGTTGAACGACCAATAGCAAACAAAGGAAATTGCCATGCCCCTACTAAATGTTGCCGTTACCGGCACAGCGGACCCAGAACGCTCAGCAGCAATTGCCGCCAGATTGACGGCGTTAACGGAAAAGTATCTGGGTAAAGACCCGGCCCTGACCGCCATAACCATCCGTAATGTCGATCCTGATCACTGGTTCGTTGGCAGTAAGGCGGTGGGTGGACGGAATGCCAACAGTTTCTCTCTACAAATCAGTGTGACGGAAGGGACAAATACCAAATCCCAGATCGCTGACTATATTGAGGCTGTTTATTCGTCGATGTCTGAATTATTGGGCTCTGTTTGTGATGAAAGTTACATCGTCGTTGATAATGTGCCCGCCGCATCATGGGGGTATGCGGGCAGGACTCAGGAGTTCCGGTATATTAATGGCCTAACCAGCTAGGACAATGTTTGCTCAACATCCTGACTACAGGTATTCCGGTTGGTCCAGAATGCCCGACCGCCAGTGGCTGGAAAGTGACCTGAATAAGTGAAAAAGACCGGACAGTAGAAGATGCTGGCCCGGGAATTCGGGATTGAAAAGTCTCTAACCGACTGTGCGGTGGAAAATGGTCCCGGACCCCAGGGGGGAGAGACCCTGGGTATCCGGGACGTCGGGGTTATAGGGATTTCAGATATTGCATTCCGAGGACAGCAGCCAGTGCCAGAACAGAGAGAATGATCGAGATGATTTTTTCGTTTGATGACATGTAAGGCATTTCCATAAATCTTCTTGTTGTTGAGCAGTGCTAGTGGGTTGCGCCGGAGATGACCTGCCAGCTACCGTGAATTTTAACCAGCGCAAGGTCGCTGTTGAGCCATGAATGATCGGCGCTCAGTGACGTGATTTCGGCAATCGCAATGTCGCCCAGCACGTCGACGGAAATGTTGCCGCCATCAGACCGTCCCGAAGGGGTAAACACGTCCGCTTCAGAACCACCCAGATAGCGGGTAACGACGTCTTCAATCAGTTTGTTGTCGTAAAGCTCCGTGTTCATGACCAGCCCCTCAGCCGGCGCTGACAAACTGAAGGGCGGCAAGGATCGCGACGACCAGCGTGAAGGTGGTGACGGAGATTGCCGGCTCGATCAGGGTGTATTTGTCAGTCTTCATGATGCGTTCCTTTTCCAAGAGTTTGTTTTACTTGATTGAAAACAACCTTATGCCGATTAATAACCGGCGTCATTTGAATGAAGAATGTGAACATTAAGTGAACATTAATGATGCCGGGTCTTGCCAAACGGGTCTTCAGGCGTAATTCTCAGGTTATGGAAATTTCGACGTCTCGGACCCGGGTGATTGCCGTACTGGGGCCAACCAACACCGGGAAAACCTACCTCGCCATGGAGCGGATGCTGGCCCATGCAACCGGCATGATCGGTTTCCCGCTACGCCTGCTGGCCCGGGAAAACTATGACCGGGCGGTCAGGATCAAAGGCAAAAACGCGGTAGCCCTGATCACCGGCGAAGAGAAAATACTGCCCCTCGGGGCCAACTATTTTATCTGCACCGTCGAATCCATGCCGATTGACCGGCGCGTTGATTTTCTTGGCATTGACGAAATCCAGATGTGCGCGGACCCGGATCGCGGGCATGTTTTCACCGACCGCCTGCTGCACGCCAGAGGCACGCATGAAACCATGTTTCTCGGCGCCGAAACCATGCGCCCGCTGATCCGCCAGCTGGTCGACGATGTCGAGTTCATGTCGCGACCGCGCTATTCAATGCTGGCTCACATCGGGGCGAAGAAAACCACACGCCTGCCCAAACGCAGCGCCATTGTCGCATTCTCCGCCGCCGACGTATACGCCATCGCCGAACTGGTGCGCCGTCAGCGCGGCGGGGCGGCGGTGGTTATGGGGGCACTCAGTCCACGCACCCGCAACGCCCAGGTCGCCATGTACCAGTCCGGCGAGGTCGACTACATCGTTGCCACCGACGCCATCGGTATGGGGCTGAACATGGATGTCGATCATGTTGCCTTTGCCGCGACCCATAAATTTGACGGTCGTCAGCGCCGCCGTCTGGAGCCGAGCGAACTGGCGCAGATCGCCGGACGCGCCGGGCGCTACATGAACGACGGCACCTTTGGCATTACCGGCGACGCTGCGGCAATCCCGGAAAACACCATCGGACGTATTGAAAATCACGAATTTGAGGCGTTAAAAAAACTGAGCTGGCGCAATTCCAACCCCAGATTCACCTCGATTGAGGACCTGCTGAAAAGCCTGTCTGTGCCGCCGAAACTTCAGGGACTTGTCCGCGCCCGCGAAGCCGATGATGAATTGATCTTGCGGCAACTGGCGAAAGACCCGGACGTTGCCGCACGGGCAACAGGGTACGATGCCGTCAAATTGTTGTGGGATGTCTGTCAGGTGCCGGATTTTGGCAATGTCATGAGTCATGGTCATGCGCAGTTGCTGGCGCACCTCTTTACCCAGTTGATGACGCCGCCCGGCAAACTGTCGGTCGACTGGATGAACGGGCAGGTGCAACGGCTGGAACGCACCGATGGTGATATCGAACACCTGACCGGGCGAATTTCGGCAATCCGCACCTGGACTTATGTCGCCTTTCGCAGCGACTGGATTGATGATCCGGTCCACTGGCGCGAACGCACGCGCGATATCGAGGACCGGTTGTCGGATGCCCTTCATGAATGCCTGACCCAGCGCTTTGTCGATCGCCGCACAGCGCAACTGATGCAGCGCATGAAAGAAACGCCGGACCTGCTGGCTGCCGTCAAGGCCGATGGCGATGTGATCGTCGAAGGGCATTATGTTGGCAGACTGTCCGGCTTCCGGTTCACTTCCGACGCCGAACCCGGCAATGCCGACGAAGCGGTCGCCGCCAAAGCCATTGATCAGGCGGCGGGCAAGGCACTGCGTCAGGAGATCGGTTTCCGGATCAAACGGCTGGAGGCGGCAAAAGACGATTCCCTTGCACTGGAACGGTTTGACGATCAACCAACTTGCATGGTGCTCTGGCAGGGTGCGCCGGTCGGTCGACTGGTCAAAGGCGGACATCTTCTGCGCCCCGGGGTTCAGCCGCTGGTCGGCGATCTGGTTGATGGACCGACACGCGAACGCATCGCCAATCGTCTGCAAGCCTGGATCACGGCGACAATATCCGGGGTGCTGGCTCCGTTGCACCGGCTATCAACTGCGGAACTGTCAGGTGCCGCCCGCGGACTGGCTTTCCAGATCGGCGAACATCTCGGATCTCTGCCGCGAAAGCAGGCGACCCGTGAAATTGACGCACTCAGCCGCGCCGAGCGTCAGGCGTTGCGCCGGGTCGGTGTGCGGATTGGTCGCGACAGTGTTTATGTCGAAACCCTGCTGAAACCGAAAGCCGTCGACATGCGCGGATTGCTGTGGGCGTTATATCATGACAAACCCGTAATCTTTCCGCCGCCGGGGCGGGTGTCGGTGGAGGTGGCCGGGCAGGTACCGGAAGCCTTCTATCAGGCCATCGGCTATCGGGTCATGGGCGATCTGGCGGTGCGCA
This sequence comes from Rhodospirillales bacterium, assembly GCA_021775105.1. Classification (GTDB taxonomy): domain Bacteria; phylum Pseudomonadota; class Alphaproteobacteria; order Rhodospirillales; family Casp-alpha2; genus JAJFIJ01. The sequence goes on from JAJFIJ010000375.1 coordinate 4,647, forward strand.
TTGATATGGTCGAACGCATTGCCGAACTGGCGTGGACACTGGGCAAAAAAGCCCCCTTTGGCATCAATCCCGATCTGCTGTCACTGGCCGGATGTACGGTTGAGCAAATGACGGTGATCCTCAAGGCTCTCGGGTACATCTCACAAACCAGAGAAGAAACCATTACTTTTCGCTATCGCCATCCCCGCAAGGTCGGCAAAACCGACAACGCCAAACAACGCCCCGCCAAAAAGGAGGGTAAACAATCAGACCGGCCTGATCGCCGCCTGAAAAACAAACGGAAGACCGCTGAAAAGACCGTGGTTGATGATGATTCTCCTTTTGCCAAATTGCGGGAGCTGCAGTTCTAGAATGACTGAGCCGACCCTTCGTCTGGACAAATGGTTCTGGTACGCGCGCTTTTTCAAAAGCCGCACACTGGCGACCAAATTCTGTGAATCCGGGCGGGTTCGGGTCAATGGAACGCTGATCAGCAAGGCGCATTATAAATTGACGCCGGGCGATGTGCTGACCTTCCCCAAGGGCGAACACGTCAGGGTCATCAAGGTTATTGAATTGGGCAAAAGGCGCGGCCCGGCTGTTGAGGCACAGGGCCTCTATGAAGACCTCGATCCGCCGCAACCGCGCGCGAAAACCGATAAGGACAAGGTGTTGGCTTCGGTTGCCCGACGTGAACCCGGATCAGGCCGCCCAACCAAAGCCGAGCGCCGGGCAACCGAACGCCTGCGCCCGGATGCGGGTGAGGGATAGGGGTCCCAGACGAGCCTGCTTTGGCGGGTAACATGAGATGATTTTGCCCGCTCAGGTCCATACAGCGGCCTCTTTAGCGGCGACGCCGGCACGTCGTTTTTTAGCCATGATCGGAAGTCGTGACTAATCCATTGGTCTGTATCTAATATATATGACGGTCATTGTTACACATCCAATGACTGCTCCCCAGAAGGTTTCTATCATAATTTTAGCCATCTCTTCGGATTGAGAAAGCGCGTCTAAACCACCTTCCATTATCAGTTCATATGCCTCCATTCCACCAAACCCAATCGGAACCGAGAATGCCAGTTTTATCAGTAATCCCTTGGATATGTTTTGCCGGACCTGTTGATCAATGTTCAAGTTATTTCCCTGAATTGACATTTCACGAATAATGGCACCTTTGATGGTGGATCATATATTGCTGCCCCGCCGACAAGTTGTAAAGATTGAGCTGTTGCTAAGGCTTCCCGGCGCTTTTGGATATAATCCGCGAAGACGCAGATGTCCGACAACCCTTAACAACAACCGCAATTCTCACCACTTGTAAAAACCTTCCGGTATCGGCACATCTGCGGACATCGAATTCAGGTTCGTGCGCTCTCCCTCGTTCCATGCGTCAAGGCATTTGGAAAAGTCGGTTAGCGTTCTGGCCTGAGTGGGTTAAGCTTCCGGCTTGTTCTTCGTTTAACAAGTCTCGCTGTTCGGAACGCACGACATGATCTTTCCTCCGCTACCCGATGCCCATGGTCTGGCTGTGCTGGTCCTGATCGTGGTGGCACTTTATCTGTTCACGCGGGAATTTATTGCGCTCGAGACGTCGAGCCTTGCCGTGCTGGTTCTGCTGGTCGCCGGGTTTGAGCTGTTTCCTTACGGCGAGGGCAGTTTGGCCCTGCGTGCGGTTGATTTTTTCCACGGCTTTGGTCATGAAGCCCTGATCGCTGTATGTGCGTTGATGATTGCCGGGCAGGGGCTGGTGCGGACAGGCGCGCTGGAACCGGTCGGGCGCTCGCTTGCCGGGTTGTGGGTGGTTAGCCCTGCACTCTCTCTATTGCTGACGCTGATTGTCGGCGGCGCCTTGAGCGCGTTCGTTAACAATGTCCCGGTGGTCGTTCTGTTGTTACCGATCCTGACCAGTATTTCGCTGCGCACCGGAAAACCGGCGTCGCGTATCCTGATGCCGATGGGGTTCTCGACCCTGGTCGGTGGCATGACAACGACAATTGGCACGTCAACCAACCTGCTGGTGATTTCCATTGCCGCCGACCTCGGCCTTCGCCGCCTGGGGATGTTTGATTTTTTTGTCCCGGCGGCGATCGCCGGAAGTCTGGCGATCCTTTATCTGTGGCTGCTGGCGCCGCGCATGTTGCCGGAACGTGACACCCCCCTGAGCGATCTGTCGCCACGGATTTTTTCCGGCTTCCTGCAGGTGGAAGAAGACAGTTTTGCCTGCGGGAAAACCCTGCTGGAGGTGCGTGAAGCGGCGGGCGACGATATCAGGATTATCGAAATTCACCGGGGCACCAACGTGATTATCCGCCCGCTGCCCGATACCATCCTGCGCGCAGGCGACCGCATCAGTATCCGCGACACGCCGCAAAGGCTTAAAGAATTTGAAGATGTTCTCGGCGGACGCCTTTATACCGGAGACACCCCTGTCGATGAAGATCATCCGCTGAGCGATGACGACCAGCAAATCGCCGAAGTTGTCGTTACCCAGGGCTCGCTGCTGGAAGGCCGGACCCTGTCCCGCGTTCGTTTTGCCGAACGGTTCCAGTTGATGACACTGGCTATTCACCGCGCCGGTACTGTCCTGGCCAGACTGCGCGAAGATGTTGGCGATATCCGCCTTCAGGTCGGCGACGTGCTGCTGGTGCAGGGCAGCGTTGATCATATCGCTGCATTGAGACAGGGCGGGGAGGTGCTGGTTCTTGATGCGACGGTTGATCTTCCGTCTACCCGGCGTGCGCCGCTGGCACTCGGCATCATGGTCGGTGTTGTTGTTCTGGCCGCGTTCGGTGTTTTGCCAATCGCGATCAGTGCCGTTTGTGGTGTTTTCATCATGATCGTCACCGGTTGCCTGCGCTGGCGCGAAGCCGCCCAGGCGCTGAGTACGCAGGTCATCCTGATTGTCGTCGCCAGTTTGGCTTTGGGCACGGCATTGCTGAAAACCGGTGGGGCGGAATACCTCGCGCAAGTGTTCCTCGCCGTTGCCGGCGGGGCCTCGCCGATGGTCCTGCTCAGTTCGCTTATGTTATTGATGGCGATCCTGACCAACATTGTATCCAATAATGCCGCCGCCGTGATCGGAACCCCCATCGCCATCGGCATCGCCCAGCAACTCTCGCTGCCACCTGAACCGTTTGTCCTGGCCGTCCTGTTCGGCGCCAACATGAGTTATGCCACGCCGATGGCCTACAAAACCAACCTGCTGGTGATGAACGCCGGCGGCTACCGGTTCTCCGATTTCGTCCGCGTCGGTCTGCCGCTGACCCTGATCGTCTGGTTGACCCTGAGCTGGTTGTTGCCGGTCTTGTACGGGTTGGGGACGGTGTAGGTGCCGCGGATCCGCCGCTATATCAATATTTGCCGAGAACTTTTAAAATCTGAAAAATCTTGTACAAGATTCGAGACGTACAATTTCATCAGAAGTTCTTACACCCAACAGTCGAGGCCGGGCAGATAATGTATAATCTGGATCTTGTTATTGATCGCGACGGAACGGGTTCCAATAAATGGCGACTGTACCGGGGCGGCAGCCACGCCGGGCCGATCACCCCGGTTGACCCGGCGCTTGAAGGTGATGGCCCGATTCCGATGTGGGTCGCCGATATGGATTTTGCCAGCCCGAAGCCTGTTCTTGATGCCCTGTCGAAACGTGTCCAGCATGGCATCTTTGGTTATACCGGGGCGTCCGACGGATACTTCGACGCAGTAACCGGCTGGTTTGAAAAACGCTATGGCTGGGTGGTGCCGAAAGACTGGATCAGCACCACGCCGGGTGTTGTGCCGGCGCTGCATTTTGCCGTCAAAACCTGGTGCCGACCGGGAGACAAAGTGCTGGTTCAGCGGCCCGTGTACTACCCGTTCTTCCGGGCGATTGAAAATGGCGGCTGCGAAATTCTGTCCAGCAGCCTGATTGAGGAAGACGGTTGTTACCGGATGGATTTTGCAGATCTGGAAAAAAAGGCGTCTGACCCGAAGGTCAAGATATCCCTGCTCTGCAACCCGCATAATCCGGTTGGCCGGGTGTGGACGGCGGATGAACTCCGGCAATATGGCGAGATTTGCAACCGGCACGGGGTCGTCGTTATTGCCGATGAAATTCATGCTGACCTGATGATGCCCGGTTTCACCTTTCAGCCCTATGCTATGCTCGGCGACGAATTTGCCTTGAATACCATGGTTTGTACGGCGCCTTCAAAAACCTTCAATCTGGCGGGCATGCATCTGTCGAACATGGTGATCCCCAACCCTGATCTGAAAAAGGCGTTTGATGACTATCTCCATGAAACAGGTGTCGCAGGCGGGTTGAATCCGCTGGCCCTGGTTGCCATCGAAGCGGCCTACCGCGAAGGTGAGCCGTGGCTGGCCGCAGTGCTGGATTACATTCATGGAAATTTTCTGATGATGAAACAGGTTCTGGCGGAAAACCTGCCCCGGTTGCAACCGACCGAATTGCAGGGAACCTATCTGGCGTGGATCGATTTCAGGGCACTTGGCCTTGATCAGGCGGCATTGGAAAAGCTGACCCAGCTGGATGCCAAAGTGCTGTTTGATGAGGGGCATATTTTCGGGCCCGAAGGATCAGGGTTCGAGCGCATGAACCTCGCCTGTCCACGCCCAATCGTCAGCCTTGCGCTCAACCGGCTGACCGCCGAAATTGGGAAGTTGTAGACTGAAATTGCCCGCTAACCGGAGGACGTGAAATGAGCTCAGTGACCCTTGATCAGGCCGACACCATTATCGATGGTGCACTGGCGAACGGCGCTGAGGTCGGGGCCAACCCGCTGACCGTTGCAGTGCTCGATTCCGGTGGCCATCTGGTGGCCTTCAGGCGTCAGGACGAGAGCGGAATTCTGCGCCCGGAAATCGCCATAGGCAAAGCTTACGGGGCGCTCGGCTTCGGTTTGGGATCACGCGCGCTGTCGTCCAAGAACCCGGTGTTTCTGGCCGCCGTTTCGGCGGCGTCTGGCGGCCAACTGGTGCCGGTGCCGGGCGGTGTGCTGATCAGGGAGGCCGGAAAAATTATCGGTGCCGTCGGGATCAGCGGCGATTCGTCGGGGGTGGACGAAGCCGCCGCCATTGCCGGGATTGAAGCGGCCGGGCTGACGGCTGATCCGGGCGAAGCATAAAGATATCGGGATTCATAAATTTGTAACCTGTGTGGTGTAGTTTCCCGGTAATAACAAAAACCACAGGAAACAAACTATATGCGTTACCAGAACCGATACCAGCCCGACCTCAGCCGTTGGGTCGTAATTGATACCTTTCTCAACGATCAGGTGCTCGGCCTGCATCAGACCGAACTGCAATCCGTCATTCATGCGGAAACCCAGGAACGCCACTGGGGACTCTACCGTTCCCCCGCCGAAGACGTCGCCCTGATAATGGGCTGAATATCTTATTTGTTTTGGCGAAATCGGGATGTCAGCTGTGGATTGACTCATAAAATGAAAAAGACGGCCCGCATCTGATGTCTGCAGTTGTACCCCTATCGAAAGGCTTTTACGGGTGGAGAGAAGGGCGGTTCGTGACCCGAATCGGACTCTCTGTGAATGACAACTCCACAAATAATTTCGTCCCGATAGATCATCTCGCCAAATGCCGTTAAACTCTTTCAGAATCGTTTTTGGTGTTGGTGAAGGACATGGCAGAAGAGAACATCACCCGCAAACTGACCGCGATCCTCTACGCTGACGTAGCGAGTTATACCCGCCTTACTGGCGAGGACGAAGTTGGAACCCACCGTCAACTATCGACTGGGCTCGACCTGATTTCGGGCAGGATAACGAACGCCAGTGGCCGGGTCGTACATTACGCCGGAGACGCTGTGCTGGCACAATTCGATAGTGTCGTGGCCGCCCTTGAATTGGCAGTCGAAGTTCAGGGCGACTTGGCCGAAATCGCAGCCAATATTGATCCCGACAAGCGTGTTGCGTTTCGTATGGGTGTAAATTTTGGCGAAGTCATTATCGACCGTGATGACATATATGGGGATGGCGTGAATTTGGCGGCGCGCTTGGAGAGTATCGCTGATACCGGGGGAGTCTGTATCTCTGGCAAGGTCTACGACGAGGTGCGCGACAAGCTGCCTTACGGGTATGAATATCTCGGGAAACAACGGCTAAAGAACATTGCCGAGCCGGTCCGCGTTTACAAGGTATTAGCATCGGCCGAACCGAGAACGACCCGTCCCCGATCCAGATTAAATCGGCGTATGACGGGGATAGTTGGGGCTCTCTTCTTGTTAATCTTCGGCGGAATCACCATCTGGTACCTCGCGCCCGGTCGGGAAATCACGGTCGCGGATGCGCCACTCGCTGTCGAAAACCAAAAGCTCTCCATCGTGGTGTTGCCGTTCGACAATTCGAGTGGCGATCGCGATCAAGATTATTTTGCCGATGCCTTGACCGAGGATATAACAGTGGATCTATCTCGAATTTCTGGCAGCTTCGTAATCTCACGGCGCACGGCGGCAACCTATCGCGGTCGAAACATGGACGCGCTAAGCATCACGCGTAACCTCAAGGTTCGGTATCTTCTGGAAGGCAATGTCAGGCGGGCACGGAACGACGTCCTGGTCAATGTCCAACTCACCGACGGTAAGACCGGTCAGCAGGTGTGGGCGGAACGTTTCGAAAAACCCGCCGGTGATATGTATACGTTTCAAAATGTGGTCACGGGTAGGGTCGCCCGAGCCCTGAATTTGGAACTGAAGGAGGCTTTAAGCCGTCAAGCCGCGAGAAATCATAATAGCAATCAGGACGCCGACGACCTAGCTTTACGGGCGTGGGCAGAACTGTGGAATAAACCTCAGAGCCGGGAATCCAACGATGCGGCGCTAAAGTATGCGAATCAGGCGCTGGCAATCGATTCAGATCACGCGGAGGCACTTGGCGTCACCGCCTACGCCTATGCGCGTGCGGCGAATTATGGTTGGGGAGTGGATCGGATCGAAGACCTCGAAAATGGGATCGCCGCTGGCGAGAAGGCGCTGGCTTTGGATTCCAAGAATGCGGATTCGGCATATTCGCTTGGTTTTCTGCACTACGTCGCCGGAGATACGAGAATTTCTCAGGAATTGATGCGCCAATCCATCGAACTCAATCGGAATCATGCGCCGGCCTACTTTTTCTCCGGACTGAATCTCATTCGGCTTGGACGACCTCATGAAACCGAGGCCATGGTAAAGCGCGCCTTTCTGTTGAGTCCTCGTGACCCGCTCCGCTCTGTGTGGTACGGCGTGACCTCGCGTGCTCTCCTCCTGACCGGCGAAGAGGAACGAGCCATCGAAGAAGCGCAGAAGGGTATCGACGCCAATAGGAAGCATGGAAACAACTATGCCGTCATGGCCGCCGCGAATGCCAATTTGGGCCGTTTGGACATGGCCAAGGCCGCACTGAAAGAGTTGTTGCGGGTGCAGCCCGGTATTACCGTGAGCCGCTATCTGCGTCGCGTCGCTGCCGACGATCCGGTTGCCATAAAGACCTACGAGCGCATGACCGAAGGGTTGCGTAAAGCTGGTCTACCCGAATAGAGGACCAAGGGTATGGCATATGTCTGCAATCGGCACATAACCGCCGTCAAATACTCGGTAGATTCATGTCCGAACCTGCAGGGATTCTGTTGCAAAACTCCCCTTGTTTGAGCCTTGAGTTCGTGATTCTCTTTTTCTGAAGATATTCAGGGAGACGGAACGATGATGGGTCGGCTGGCGAGTTCTCAGGATCAATTTTTCTATAATTTTTGCCTTGATG
>JAJFIJ010000376.1 GCA_021775105.1 Rhodospirillales bacterium
ATCTCGGCGGAAACGACCTTTCCCGAAAACATCAAAGACCCTGATAACCTTCGCTCCGTTTTGTGGCAATTGTCGGAAAAAGTCTCGATGCGTCTGAAAAAGGCAGGTCTGGCGGGCGGAGGCGTGACCCTGAAACTGAAACAGGCCGATTTTCGCCAACTCACCCGTTCGCGCATGTTGTCCGCACCATCCCAAATGGCCGAAGAACTTTACCGCGAAGCGTTGCCCCTGCTCGAGGCGGAAGCAGATGGTCGGTCGTTCCGGCTGCTCGGCATTGGTGCGACACGGTTGTCAGGGGCGGAAGGGGCCGATGGTCTTGATTTGCTCGACCCGGCCAAGGAAGATCGCCTGAAGGTCGAACGGGCCATGGACGCGGTGCGACAGCGGTTTGGCGGAAATGCCATATCGAAAGGCCGTGGCCTTCGACAGTAAACTCTCCAGATTATCGACGTCGTCCGGGGCACAGTGCCTGTTCACGCTTGTAGTTGGCGACCGTGTCGATCTGGCGGTTGGCCTGATCCATTTCCCGGTTCATTTCATTCAGGATCAGTTGCAGATCGCGCTCCAGCCCTCTGATGAAATGGTTCTGGGCGCGTTCCGGAGTGGATGTTTCTATGGGTTTCAACCGGGCGGCGGACTGCCGCAGTTTGCGTTCCAGTCGGGGAATATACTTTTTCAGGGTGTTCTGATAGATGCGCACATGGATGTTTTCATGATCCCGCGTTGTTCGGTACGCGCACGTTCCGGGTTTGTGGCTTCGGGCGACATATACACGAAATTGCTCATACCCGATCCGTAGCGTAGTGCCGACCAGCGCAGCACAGATTCGATTGTTTGCCCGGTTTTGATATTTGATCCTGATGTTTAAATGGCGTTCGAGATTGGTTTTGGTCAGGCCCCGGGTAATCCAGCCCTGTCGGTGGGCAGCTGTTCCGTGCTGACCGAACTTGGTGCCGAGTTGCAACGCGGAATGGCCGTTGTTGTAGGTCACTTTGCCATAACTGGGAATCAGTTTGACGGTGGTGGCCCCATGCTCAATCTGACAGGATTTTGCGTCCGCATGTGACGGGCTGAGAATCAGTATCCCGAATAGAAACGAAACGCACAGAAGCCGTGATCCGAACAACTTATTGCTAACCATAAGGTGCCTGCAACTGGTCAAAAAATCCTGCATGTGAATTGAAAGTGCGTCTGACAAATGGAAACCAACCGCTTGTTACGTCCGCATGTTACAGCTAATCTAGCGCCGAATTGGAAGTATAAACAACGCTGATTTTTGAGACTCGAAAAATATGCCTACGTTTGATGCCAGCTATCTGCTGGAACTCGCCCGCAAAAAATCTGTCGACAGCCGTTCTGAACTGGCAGCGACAGTATCTGATTTGTTTTCCGGCGATGAAAATATCCTTAGCGATCGCGAACGTTCATTGATGTATGAAATTATCCATCGCATCGTCAAGGATGCGGAAATGGAAATCCGTAAAGTCATCAGTTCCAGACTGGCTGACCGTGAAGATGCGCCGCTCGACCTGATTGAAGTCCTTGCCAACGACAGTATCGACGTCGCCTATCCGATCCTGACGGAAAGCACGGTTTTACGTGACCAGAACCTGATCGAGGTCGTCCGGACACGCACACTTGAACATCAGATGGCTGTCTCTATCCGCAATTCGATCAGTGAAGATTTATCTGAGGCGCTGGTCGCGACCAAGGACGAGCGGGTTATACGGTCTCTGTTGCAGAACGGCAATGCCTCCATTTCCCAGGCGACCATGGAATATCTGGTTGAACAGTCCGAACGGGTTGATTCCTTTCAGGAGCCCATTCTGCGCCGTGACGAGCTGAAGCCCGATATGGCGAAGCGCATGTATATGTGGGTATCGGCGGCTCTCAGAAAATATATTGTCGAGAAATGTGATCTTGATCAGGCTGACATTGATGACCTGATCGAGAATGTCATGGTGGAAACGCTTGATGAAGCTCTGGGGTCGAGTGGTAACGGGGCAAAATCAGTCCGTCTGGCTGAGGAACTCAAGAAAGAAGGTCGTGTTTCTACGGATCTGATGATCCGTGCATTGCAGGATGGGGAGGTTCGCTTCTTTGTTGATATGATGGCCCAGGCGGCTGGCCTCAGAAATGAACTGGTAATGCGGTTTTTACTGGAACCGGGTGGCGAAGGTCTTTCCGTTGCCTGCCGCTCCCTGAATCTCAGCGATTATGAATTTCAGCGTATTTATTCGCTGTCGCAGAAAGCGCGACGCAGCAAGGATGACAAGCAGGAAGAAGATGTCGCCGACGTCGTAAAGTTCTATCGTCAGGTCAGCAAGGAAGCTGCATCGGAAGTTGTCAAACGCTGGCGTCGCGATTCAAGTTATCTGTCAGCACTTCGCGATCTGAATGTAATCTGAACACGCGTCCGCGTTACAGACCACCATCTCCGACAATAGTAAACGGCGCCCAGAACAGCGGGTGGCGTAGGAAAACAGATCACGCCCGTTTTCTCCCTTGAATGTCCCATAGATGCCCCCGCGACACTATTCCAAAGACTACACGCTTCGGTGAATATGAAGCAATTCACACAATTCTGACACCGTTGCTTTGCATCAAGAAAAAGCTGTCCGAATGCCTGCTGAAAACAGCTTGTCCTGCTTTCATTGACGCATCCGCACGGTTACGATAGGTGGCATTGATCGTGACTTGGGGGACACCAGACGATGGCACAATCGTTCAAAAAGAAGCTGATGATCCTGCCGCCGATAGCCATTGGTATTGCGGTTCTGGCTTTTGTTATTTCAAACAAGGCGACACCGCCCAGAATTCCGCCAACCGAACTGGCGCGTCATGTCAGGGTGATCACGGTTCAGGAAATGTCGGTGGTCCCGCGGATTCTCGGTTACGGCAGCGTCAAGCCGGAGAAAGTCTGGACGGCGGCGGCTGAGGTCAGTGGCACGGTGACCTACGTACATCCGGAATTCAAAAAAGGGGCGATCCTGAGTGCGGGGACCGAAATCATCAGGATTTCGCCCGCCGACTATGATCTGGCGATTACCCAGGCCGAAGCCAATATTCACGCCATTGACGCGCAACTGGAAGAGTTGCGAATAGACGAATTGAATACGGGCGAATCCCTGAAAATCGAGGAACGCACGCTTGAGGTCAACGAAAAGGAGTTGGCGCGAAAAAGATCATTGTTCAAACGATCAGCCGTGTCACAGGCATCCGTTGATCAGGAACAGCGCAACACGCTGGCCCAGCGTCGCAAGGTTCAGGATATTAAAAATTCACTTCGCCTGATGCCATCGCAGCGCGCGTTGCAGCGCGAGGAACGCGCCGTCAATGAGGCCAAGCTGACGGGCGCAAGGCTTGATCTGGAACGCACACATATCCGTCTGCCGTTCAATGCCCGTATCGCCGAACAGAACGTTGAACAGACCCAGTATGCCCAGGTCGGGCAGGTTCTGGCCGTCGCCGACAGTATGGGGGCGGCAGAGATTGACGCGCAGATTCCGATTTCACGGTTTCGTTCACTGCTCGGTGGCGCGTCCGGTGACCCGGTCGCCATTACATCCCGGTCTTTTGAAGATATGGCCCGTCGATATGGGTTCGAAGCCGTCGTCAGATTGCGTCTCGGCGATCAGATGGTTGAATGGGATGCCGAGTTTGCCAGAATGAGCGATACCATTGACCCAACGACCCGGACCCTTGGTATGATCGCCTCTGTTGATGGCAGCTACGCGCGGGCGATTCCGGGAAGTCGTCCACCACTGGTCAAGGGGATGTTTGTCGAGGTGGAACTGCGCGCACGCCCCATTGACAAGGCGCTTGTCGTACCCCGGTCGGCGCTTGATGGATCGCGGGTTTATGTCGCCGGTGCGGATGATCGGTTGCATGTGCGTGACGTTAAAGTCGGAATTCGCCAGGGAAGTCTTGCTGTTGTCTCCGACGGTTTGCAGGCCGGAGACCGGGTCGTTGTCTCCGATCTTGCGCCTGCCATTGAAGGCATGTTGCTTAAAGCTGGAAATGATGACGATCTGATGGCGCGGATCAGATCCGAAGCCAGTGGTGCGGAGAACCTGAAGTGATACGCTTTTTCTCCGGCCACCCGACGGCAGCGAACCTGATGATGATCGGGATTCTTTGTCTTGGAATATTTGCTATTCCCCAATTGCAGCGGGAAACCTTTCCACGGGTCGACCCCCGGCGTGTTGAAATTTCCATCGCTTACCCCGGTGCCCGGGCCGAGGATGTTGAACAGGCCGTCTGCCAGCGCATTGAAGATGCTCTTGATGCCGTCAACAATGTTGATGAGGTGGAATGCGAAGCCAGTGAAAGCCGGGCGCGTGCCGTTGCCGAAATGAATGAAGGCAACAATCTGGATCGGTTTTTTTCAGAAGTCAAAACCGAGATCGATGCCATCGATGACTTCCCGGATCAGGTTGAAAAGCCCATTGTCAAACAGTTGGGCCGGACAGATTTTGTTGCGTCCGTGGCCGTTACGGGACCTGATCGGCAGACAAACCTGAAAGCCTATGCCGAAGATATCAAGCAACGCATGCAGCAGTGGCCGGGAATTTCCAGAGTCAAAATTTCCGGATTTTCAGATCGCCAGATCAGGATTGAGTTGTCTCATGATGTGCTCCGCCAGTTCGGATTAAGCGTTGCCGATATCGCCAGTACGATTTCGCGACAAAGTGTCGATTTGCCAGCTGGCAGCATCAGCACAAGTGATCGCGACGTGTTGATCCGCTTTGCCGATGAACGCAAGCGGGCTTATGAATTTCTCAGTCTGGTTGTCGTATCGGGCACCAGCGGCGGGCAGATCCGACTGGGTGATATTGCCAAAATCACCGACCGCTTTGATCTGGACGAAGAAAAAATACTGTTCAATGGCAAACCTGCTGCCTTGCTGGAGATCGAAAAGACCGAAAACGAGGACACGCTAAAAGCCATTGATGCCGTAAATTCGTTTATTGAGCATGAGTTGCAGATCGCCCCGCAGGGTGCCCGGTTGACGGTGACCAAGGACGGCTCTTCGATTGTCCGCGATCGCCTAACCTTGTTGACCGACAACGGCATGCAGGGACTGGCTCTTGTCTTTCTGGTGTTGTGGCTGTTTTTCGGGTTCCGGTTCTCTTTCTGGGTCGCCATGGGCCTGCCGGTATCCTTTATGGGGGCAATCTTCCTGATGATGGCGATGGGATTTTCGATCAACATGCTGACCATGGTCGGGCTGCTGATCGCCATCGGTCTGTTGATGGATGATGCAATTATCATTTCGGAAAATGTTGCAACCCAGCGCCAGCTTGGCAAAAGCCCGCTGGACGCTGCCGTCGATGGCGCGCGTCAGGTGCTTCCCAGCATTGTTGCGTCGTTCACGACGACGGCCTGCATTTTTGGTTCACTTGCCTTCCTGAAGGGCGATATTGGCTCGATCCTGAGTGTCGTTCCGGTGGTAATGCTGTTCGTCCTCAGCGTCAGTCTGGTCGAGGCCTTTCTGATCCTGCCCAGCCACCTTCATCATTCTCTCGGGCATGGGCATTTTTCAGGCCGCGGGATGCAGCAGCGTGTTGATGGCGTGATGGCCTGGATACGTGACCGGATTGTCGGTCGGGTTGCCGAGTTCTGTTTGCGCTGGCGCTACCTCAGTGTTGGCGCGGCGTTTGGAATTTTTCTCATATCGATATCCTTGCTAGCCGGCGGTGTGGTCAAGTTTGTCGTCTTTCCGGAGCTGGATGGCGATACGCTGGAAGCCAGAATCCTGTTGCCACAGGGCACGCCACTTGAGCGAACGGAGGCTGCTGTTGGAGCCGTAGCGGAAGCGCTCAGACAGATCAATGCGACCCACACCCCGGATCAACCCGGCGGTCAGACACTGGTCCGCAATGTGACCTATCAGTTCAACAAAAACGCCAGCGCCTTTGAAGTCGGGGCGCATGTCGCCACCGTGACAGCCGACCTTCTAAGCGCCGAAATACGAACCCTGTCATCCGACGATATTCTTTCCGCCTGGCGTGTGGAGACCGGCAGTCTGGCCGATGTGATTTCCATCAAGTTCGCAGAAACCATTATCGGACCGGGTGGTCTGCCCATTGATATCCGCCTGAAGGGCAGGGATTTGGACGAATTGAAGGCGGCCTCTCTGGAGCTTCAGAACTGGCTCCGACATTATCAGGGTGTTGCCGATATCAGCGACGACCTGAGGGTTGGCAAACCGGAATTTCGCGTCCGTCTGAATGCCGGCGCGGCGCAACTTGGCATTGATTCCAGAATGGTCGCCGATCAGTTGCGAACGGCATTCTTCGGCACTACGGTTGATGAGATGCAGGTCGGCGTCGAGAAGTTTGATGTTGATGTCCGCCTAAGTGCGGAGGACCGTGATTCTCTGGCTGATCTCGACTATTTTACGATTACCACGCCGAGCGGCAATCAGGTTCCGCTGTCGGCAATTGCCATTCTGGAGGAAGGCCGGGGATACGCGCGCATTAACCGGGTCAATGGATTGCGAACGGTGACCATTCAGGGCGATGTCGATGTCAGGGTCGCCAATGCCAATGCGATCATCACCCATACCCAGAAGACTTTCATGCCGGATCTTCTGGAACGTCACCCCGGCGTCTCACTGGCGCTTGAAGGCCAGAACAAGGAAGCGGAAGCGAGTCAGCAATCCATGGCCAGCGGGTTTGTACTGGGACTGATCGGCGTCTTTCTGTTGCTCAGTTTCCAGTTCCGCAGTTATGTCGAGCCGTTGATTGTGATGATTGCTATTCCGCTCGCCCTGATCGGCGTGATCTGGGGACATCTGCTGATGGGACTCGATATCTCGATGCCGAGTATGCTGGGGTTTGTTTCGCTTGCCGGTGTGGTCGTCAACAATTCCATCCTGCTGGTGAATTTCATCAAGGACCGCCACGCCGAAGACCCGAACGTTGTCGCCGCCGCTGCCCATGCCTGCCGGGCGAGGTTCCGGGCGATTTTCCTGACCACGGTCACCACGGTTGTCGGTTTGTTGCCAATCCTGTCTGAAACCAGTTTGCAGGCTCAGGTGCTGATCCCGCTGGTCACCAGTCTGGCGTTTGGCCTGATGGCTTCGACCCTGCTGGTGCTAATCGTCGTGCCGTCGCTGTTTACGATTCTCGATGATTTTGGCATCAGCACGATATCAGATAAATCTTGGAAAGCAGCAGGGTGACCGTTGGTTCGTAGAAATCGACTGAACCAGACAGGAAAACAGGGGCAAAAATTACTGATGGCTGTTAGAAGCCAGAAAATGATATTCTATCGTTGTGATTTGGGGTTTATTGGAACTCGCTGACAATCAATCCAAATTTTCATGTTGAATAACATGGTGTGCATCCAGGCCCAAAACTGTTAAGTTCGTGATCGCAAAATAAATGATTCACTGAGATGGTGTCGTGGTTGCTACAGTACTTTTAGTTTCGATTTTGTTGCAGTTTGGCGCCGCCGCACTGGCGTTGCGGCTCGTTTTCGTCACGGGGCGATGGTGGGCTTGGGTTCTGATCGCCTTGGCGTTAACGCTGATGGGGATACGTCGATCGATCACACTTTACCGGGTTGTAATTGACGAAAGCTCGTTCTCACCAGATTTAACGGCGGAGTTGGTTGCGCTGTCAATCTCTTTACTCATGCTTTTGGGTACCCTCTTGATCGGGCCAATTTTCAAAAAAAATCAGAGTATTAAACAAAAACTCGACGAAACGAAAAGGCAATACCAGGCCGTAGTCGAGGACCAGACCGAGATGATCAGCCGCCATTTATCGGATGGAACAAGGACCTTCGTCAACGACTCCTACTGCACTTACCATGGCGAAAACAGGGAGCAGTTAATTGGTCAATCTGTATATGCCGAGTTGGCGGAGGATGACCTGAAAAGACTTAAAGATATTTACAATAGCCTGACAGCGGAAAAACCGTCGAGTGAGTATGAAATCTCCTTTGCCGGACCAAATGGCGAGATGATCTGGCAGGTGTGGACCAAACGAGCAATTTTTAATGAGTCAGGTCAAGCCATCGAATACCAATCTGTTGGTCGAGATGTTTCTGCCCACAAACGTACAGAAACCCTTAACGCACGGCTTGGTCGAATTGTCGAACAGTCCCTCAATGAAATTTATGTGTTCGATGCTGAAACTCTTTATTTCTTGCAGGCAAATCACGGGGCACAGGCCAATCTCGGGTATTCCATGGCCGAACTGCATGAACTAACTCCACTGGACATCAAGCCGAACATCACCCACGAGATGTTTGAGCAAATTATCGGGCCGTTGCGTGATGGAACAGAAGAGAAAATTATGTTTGAGGCCGTTCATCGTCGAAAGGGCGGTTCAGAATATGATGCCGAGATTCACCTTCAATTGATAAAAAGCGAAACACCGCAAGTGTTTGTTGCGATCATAAAGGATATCTCCGAACATAAACGGGCCGAGGAATTGCTTCGTTCGGCCCTGGTTGAAGCGGAGCGCGCCAATAGGGCAAAATCGGAATTTCTGGCGACGATGAGTCACGAATTTCGCACGCCATTAAACGCGATTCTTGGTTTTAGCGAAATGTTACGTGCTCAATATTTTGGTCCATTGGGGGCAAAAAATTACCACGAATACGCGAAGGATATACACGATAGTGGCAAACATATGCTAGAACTCGTCAATGACGTCCTGGATATTGCTGCTATTGAAGCGGGCAAACGCTCCTTATATAAAGAGGGACTATCCGTCGTTGAGCTTTTGGAAAACTGCGTTCGGAATTTTGAAAAGGCGGCCAGTAAAAAAGGTGTTGGCCTGTCGATCAATGTTCCCAAAAGGCTTCCCTCTCTTTATGCCGACAGACGGTCGAGTATTCAGATTATCCACAATCTTCTTTCCAATGCTGTCAAATTTACAAATCAGAATGGGGTAGTTTCAATATCTGCGTCAGTCGCGGATCGCGACATAGAAATCAAAGTGGTCGATTCCGGGATCGGAATTCCATCTGAACAACTACCCGGGGTTACTGAGCCATTTGTCCAGATGGACTCAAACCCGCACACCGCAGAGGAAGGAACAGGCTTGGGGTTGTCGATCGTGAAGTCGCTTGTAGAGGCCCACAACGGAACGTTGGCGATCGATAGTGTGGTTGGCAAAGGCACAAGTGTGACCGTAATGCTCCCTTCTCCGGAGACAGAGATCATCTAACTGCAATTTTTGACGTCCGGATCAGGTTAAAACTTGCCGACGAAGTTGTTCTTTGGTCGCGTCTTCAGACGAGTTGACTCCCCCGCCATCGCTGCATTGTCAACGGACCTCTCACCGGGCAGGGTGACGCTAATTCGAATTCAGAAACTTCTGATATCCGGGGTGCTGTAAAATCTGCTCAGCCGCCATGGCCGCACCTGCGGGCGACCAGTGATCGTCACACTTGCGGTATGCCTTCTGCCATCCTCCGGTGCGGCGGAATTCCTGCTGTAGATCAAGCACGCTGACATTGGCAAACGGTTTTGTCATTTCATTCAATTTCTGAACAAATCGAGTTGTTCCTTCGGGCAGGGCCGCAAGATCGTTGGTTCGTGGAATGACCATCACGATAACCGGGCGGTCGCCGATTTCGGCGAAAAACTGACCAAGAACGTATTCCAGACGCTTGATCTGGTCGGCTGTGAAGTCCCTGAACCCGGAATAGATTTGTTTCTTGTCGCGGTTTGGTTCGGTCGATTCCTGTTGGTATTCTAGCAGGGCTTTGACGTAGTTGATGAGATTGACCGAATAGGTGAAATTTCTCAAAAACCGGCCAAAAAATCTTCGTTTTTCGCGCCGGCTCTGTTTTTCCGAAACTCCCAGTTGGTTTTTATTTTTATAGTCCAGCCTGTACCCATTATCGGTCTTGATAAAATAAGGCCGGTACTGGTCGGCAAAACTGGACTTCCCCAGTTCGGGGTCGTCATCGGCAAAGTCGTTATCGGGCAACAGGCTGATAATGACCGCGTCGTGACGGAACCGTTTGGCCAGATGTTTGTACAACAGAAAATATTGTGTCGGGCCGAAATGTCCGGATGTGGCAAAGTTCAAATGCTCAAGCCCGGTTTCGGCTTCCAGCAAGTCGGTGGTCCGGTGCTGCTTTTCCAGACCGTAGCCTTCAATAAAAGAATCACCGATGACAATCACGCGGCGGTTGGCACTTTCAATTGATCGCTCACTGTCCCGCGCGCCGTAGGAATTGGATTGATAGAGAACACTGAAGCACGATTTGGTGTGGACGTATTCTGCATTGGCCGGATGCCACATGCCGAAATACGGATTGCTGTCGACCCAGAACGGGCGTGATCCGGGTAGCCGGTAATTTGGAACTTCGGCGGGAACCACGTCGCTTTCGATAACGATGGCGCTGAGAATTTCAAGGGTCAACGCACTGACAGCGAGAACCGCCATGCCCGACAGTATCCATTGCCGAAATCTTTTCATGAAATTTGTCCAGGTTTCCTCTTCGCAGCTTTGATAGTCGGATTTTCTGGGTCCGGCAATGGTTGGCATATCTACTTAGGGATTCTGTTGCAAAACTCCCCTTGTTTGAGCCTTGAGTTCGTGATTCTCTTTTTCTGAAGATATTCAGGGAGACGGAACGATGATGGGTCGGCTGGCGAGTTCTCAGGATCAATTTTTCTATAATTTTTGCCTTGATG
>JAJFIJ010000377.1 GCA_021775105.1 Rhodospirillales bacterium
ATCACCTGCATCAATGGCAGATCAAATTTTTGATGAAACAGCTTTAATCCGGTTAACGAGCCAGTCATCAGCCCTGACCCGTGGTATCCGCGCCAGCGTGAGATGATTTTCTTTTTCTCCGGACGACCAAGCACATTGTTATAGTACCAAACCAGCTTGATATTGGTTTCGTTGGCGTCCGACCCAGAAAGCCCGTAGTAGACCTTGCTCATGTTCTCGGGGGCACGATCAATAATCATTTTCGACAAAGTGATCGAAGCTTCCGTACCGTGCCCGACATAGGCGTGATAATACGCCAGTTGCTTCGCCTGTTTGGCAATGGCATCGGCGATTTCCGGGCGGCCGTACCCAACGTTAACGCAATACAGACCGGCAAAGGCGTCAAGCAGCCTGTTGCCGTCACGGTCGATAATGAAAACGCCCTCGCCGCCGGTAACGATACGGCTGGTCAAATCTCCACGGGCGAATTGTGCAAGATGAGTCGAGGGATGAAAGAAGTACTCACGATCCCATTGGCTGAGCTGATCGTTGGCAAGCATTGGCATGTCCCTCATAATAATCACCGGAGAGGAAGATAGACCTTGCGCAGCAGAAAGTGCTTTTGATGTGCCTGGAAAATTCAGTCAAAAAATCTTTTTGACTGACGGAAATCAGAGAATTTACCGGATTTCACGATTTCATATATGCTGCCAGTGGCGGCGTCGGCACACATTTGACCGGCTTGGTCACCACGTAGGTGCTATAGCGCTTCAGGCCGATATCCGCCTTCAGCATGTCATCGATCAGACACTGATAGGAATCAATGTCCGTACAGACAATTTTCAACAGATAATCAATGCCGCCACCGACCGCCCAACATTCGACAATTTCAGGGATATCCTTGAGCGCATCTTCAAACCGGGCAAAATCCTTCGCCTGATGGCTGGCAATTTCGGCCTCCATAAAAATGATCGATATTGGCCCCAGCATCGTTAGTGAAACCCGGGCGCTATACCCTTCTATAATGCCCGCGTCTTCAAGCCGTTTCAGCCGTTCCCAACAGGGCGTTGGCGAAAGATTAACCCGGGCAGCAAGCTCGGTTTTGGTTATTCGGCCTTCGGTCTGCAATACCGAAAGGATTTTCAAATCCCGATCATCAAGCCGCATCGTTCAGGTTACCCCGGCATCCGGTCGCGCTTTTTTTCCCGCAACACTCGATTATATGATGCTCAACGTGAGCCCGAACGACTCATCATTTTTTTTGCTTTATTGCAAGTAAGGGTTTCGGAAGTTCCGCTACCCACTCGCTTCCTTGCGTTCGGCAATCACCTTGTCCGCCTCTTTTCCGGACAGCTCCTGCAAATGATCGAACGTGCCGTCGAATGTGCCAACTCCGAGCGTCATGGAACGCAATTCGATGATCAGATCATGCATTTCCGATTGTGGCAGCTGGATGGTCACTTCATCCCAGCCAACCCAACCGGACTTGGCGTCGAACCCAAGTATTTGCCCGCGCCGGCCACTGACCAGACGCTGAATGCCCGATGTATAGGATGAGGGCATGGAGATGGCGACCTGAAAAATGGGTTCCAGCAGGACCGGTCCGCATTTGGGTGTGCCTTCACGCATCGCCTGTGCAGCCGCTTTCTTGAACGCCATGTCGGAACTGTCAACGGCATGAAACTGGCCGTCTGTCAAAGTCACGGCGAAATCGACCATCTGGAATCCCAGCGGTCCACGGACCATAAATTCTTTCACGCCATTTTCGACGGCGGGAATATAATTTTTGGGCACGGCACCGCCGGTAATGGTGTCTGAAAACTGAAACCCGGAACCGCGCGGCAGGGGTTTGATATCAAGATGCACATCGCCATACTCTCCGTGTCCGCCAGACTGTTTCTTGTGGCGGGCATGTTGGGAAACCGGCTTGCGGATGGTTTCCTTGTAAGGCACGCGCGGTCGCTCGGAATTGACCTCCATATTAAACCGGCTTTTCAGTTTATCGATGGCAATCAGCAGATGGATCTCTCCCTGCCCCCACAGCAGCATCTCGCCGGTATCAGGGTGATGCTCCCAACTCAACGACGGGTCTTCTTCCGCCAGTTTGTTAAGGGCACCGGACAGTTTGACATCATCGGCGCGATGTTCGGCATGGATGGAGAGCGCGAACAGGTGGTTCAGGGGGGGAGGCCAGTCGACGGACAGGGAACCGGATTCCGCAAGCACCGTACCCGTCGCAATATCTTCCATGCGGCCAAGGGCGACAATCTCACCAACGCCAGCCTTAGTCACCTTGTCATACTTCTGTCCGGTAATCCTGTGCATACCTGAAATGCGACTGCCGTTCAGCGTCATGCCGTCCTTGATTTCACCTGAAAACACCCGCACCAGACTGAGTTTTCCGACATGCCCGGCGTGAATGGTTTTAAACACCTGTGCAACCGTGCCGCTTTGTCCGGCGATGCCAAGCCGTTCGGCAACCCCCGACGCCTCCGGGGATTCGTGACGCAGCGCCTTCATCAGCCGGGTGACTCCGTTATCATGCTCTGCGGACCCGAAAAACACCGGAACGATAAGATGTTCCTGCAAATCCCTGGTCAGAGACGCATAAATTTCATCAGTCGACGGGACCACATCTTCCAGCAGGTTTTCCAGCAGGGCATCATCAAAATCCGCCAATGATTCCAGCATTTCCGTACGTGCCGCTTCTTCGCGATCCTTGGCCGGGTCCGGAATTTCCATCAATCTGGATGGCTTGTCCGATTGCCACTCGAAAGCCCGTTCGCTAACCAGGTCAACATGACCGGTGATTCCGTCCCCATCGCGGATCGGGATTTCGCGGAGGATCAGGGGATGCGCTGAAATTTCCTGCAAGGCATCGAGCGTTTCCTTGACGCTGTGACTTGGCACATCCATCTTGTTGACGAAAATCATGTGCGGAATGTCGTGGGAATCGAGAAAATTCAGGACCGGGGCTACCGTCATTGCCTTGTCGGGATCAGCTTCGCAGACAACAACTGCCGTATCGGCAACCATCAGGGCAAGCTGGGCATCCTGCCCCAGTTCAACGGACCCCGGACAATCCAGAAAGGTCCAGGTTTCACCCAGATAATCCGCCGAAGCGACGTTCAGTTCCGTCGACATCTGGCGGGCCTTTCCTTCCGGCGAACCATCGCCGACCATATTGGAATCCTTGGCCGTTCCCTTGCGCCCGATGGCACCGGAAATCGACATCATACTTTCAAGAAGCGATGTTTTTCCACTTAGATAAGGACCCACAAGAACAGCTGTGCGGGGGCCCGAAGGTGTTTTATTTGGCATGAATCACTCCCTGGTCCGCTTGTTATCGAACGGCCCGGGCGAGCCCGGAACCGGTCTCTTTATGATGTCATTTTTATCGATTAAAGGGTAAAGCGCCTGTCACGGGATGCAAGGAAAAATACAGAACTTTAATTTTTCAAATCGCGAGATCGCTGTTTCACCCGCACCCAAAAAGGGACGCCCGAAAGACGCCCCCCTTTTTTCAACAACCCTTATTGTCGCTCAGGTCAGCGCCGCACAGGCCCGCTGGATGCGCTGGCAGGCGTCTTCCAGCAAATCCGTTGCCGTCGCATAGCTGATGCGGAAATGCGGACTCAGGCCAAACGCCGCGCCATGAACGGCGGCAACACCTTCCTCTTCAAGGATGTAGGTAACGAAGTCTTCGTCATTTTCGATTGTCTTGCCAGCCGGCGTTTTTTTATCGATCAGGCCGGCGCAACTGGGATAGACATAAAACGCACCTTCCGGTGTCGGGCAATCGAGGCCTGTTGCCTGATTGAGCATGCTGACAACCAGATCGCGGCGTTCCTTGAACACTTCGTTGTTTGCGGCAATGAAGTCCTGTGGTCCGTTCAGCGCGGCAACGGATGCAGCCTGACTGACGGCTGCGGTATGGGAAATCGACTGCGACTGAACCTTGGTCATGGCCTTGATCAATTCGACCGGGCCGCCAGCAAATCCAACCCGCCAGCCGGTCATGCAATAGGCTTTTGACATGCCGTTCATGGTACAGGTGCGTGATTTCAGCTTCGGTTCGACCTGGGCGATGGTGGCAAATTCAAAATCGTCATACACAAGGTGCTCGTAAATATCATCTGAAAAGACCCAGACATGTTCATGTCGCAGCAGGACTTCGGCCAACCCTTTCAGATCGTCCCTGGTGTAACCGGCACCCGTCGGATTTGATGGTGAACAGATAAACAGCCACTTGGTTTTTGGCGTAATCGCCGCTTCAAGCTGCTCAGGCGTCATCTTGAACCCGGACGACGCCGGGCAATCAACGATGACGGCCTTGCCACCGAAAAAGGCCGGAATATCCGGATAGCTGACCCAATAAGGAGCCGGGATAATGATTTCGTCTCCCGGGTTGACGGTTGCCATCATGGCATTGAAAATGACGGGTTTGCCACCGCAACTGACATGGATTTCATCGTGGCTATAATCAAGATCATTGTCGCGCTTGAATTTGGCAATGATTGCATCCTGCAATTCCGGGATACCGTTGACTGCCGTATAACGGGTCATGCCGTCATCAAGCGCCTGTTTCGCTGCCTCAATAACGTGGGCGGGAGTATCGAAATCAGGTTCCCCGGCACCCAGACTGATAATATCGCGCCCGGTAGCGGCAAGGTCGCGGGCTTTCTGGGAAACGGCGATGGTGGCACTGGGGAGGACGGCACTCAGGCGATCAGCAACGAACGACATGTCAGATATTCCGTTATCAGGTTAGATCAGGTAGATTTCCGAAGCGCAGCCTACGCCCGCCAATAGGGT
>JAJFIJ010000378.1 GCA_021775105.1 Rhodospirillales bacterium
TAAAGCCATTAAAATTCAACGTATTATGCCGAAAATCGCCAATGTCTTTATTACCGACCTGCATGCCTTCATGCCACGCCTGATCAAGCAGCAGGAACGAGTCGATGTGATCGTTTTGAAAGCACGGTTGAAAGAGATTGCGTCAAGACATCTGGAAAAAGGCCTGATCGACGATATTCTCGTACAATCAGTGCTCGACACCCCTGCCAACTAACCAATTGATTTTATTGTATTACTTTCCCTAAAACCTGACCAGACCCAGACTTCGTGACAAACCCCTGCCGCAGTTGCGAAGACCTGTTGCTTTATGGGGTGGTTTCTGCCATTTTCCGCCAAATTTTCCGACCTGTTTCACTGATTTAAACGCCAAAGAATGAAAAACGTTTCATATGGCATTCTGAAAATGCGGTTGATGGACACAGGTTCACTGTTTCAACCGTTAACATCCTAACAAAAGGGGTTTGAGGATGAGTCTTTACCTATTGGTAATCGTGTGTGGTGCAGTTGCACTTCTTTATGGCGCATGGGCGGTTCGATCCGTTCTTGCCGCTCCCGCCGGTAATGAACGGATGCAGGAAATTGCAGCGGCCATTCAGGAAGGGGCGCAAGCCTATCTTAACCGTCAGTATACGGCGATCGCCGTGGTCGGTGTGGTTATCGGCATTCTGCTGGGCCTCAAGCTCGGTATGCTGGTCGCTATTGGCTACGCTATCGGTGCCGTGCTTTCCGGTGTTGCCGGTTATGTCGGCATGCATGTCTCTGTCCGCGCGAACGTACGTACGACGGAAGCTGCCCGGTCTGTCGGTCTTGCCGGCGGTCTGGATATCGCTTTCAAATCCGGCGCCGTAACCGGAATGCTGGTTGTTGGTCTCGCCCTTTTGGGCGTTGGCGGATATTACATCGCGCTCCGTGGCATGATTGACCCGAATTCAGCCGAAGGCATGCGCCACATCCTGGAAGCGCTTGTTGCGCTTGGGTTCGGTGCTTCGCTGATTTCAATCTTCGCCCGTCTCGGCGGCGGCATTTTTACCAAGGGTGCAGACGTTGGTTCCGATCTGGTCGGCAAGATCGAAGCCGGCATCCCGGAAGATGATCCCCGTAATGCTGGTGTTATCGCCGATAACGTTGGTGACAATGTTGGTGATTGTGCCGGTATGGCCGCTGATTTGTTCGAAACCTATGCTGTGACCATCGTTGGCACCATGCTTCTGGGCGCCATCTATTTCACCGGTGCGGCTCAGGAAACCATGATGCTTCTGCCGCTTCTTATCGGCGGTGTCTGCATTATCGCTTCGGTTGCTGCGACCTGGTTCGTCAAGCTCGGTGCCAGCAATTCGATCATGGGTGCACTTTATAAGGGTTTCATCGCCAGCGCGGTTATTTCTGCCGTACTGATTGGTGGAATCATTTCCATGTACATCGGTTGGGACAAAACTTACGCCATGGCGGGTCGTGAAATCACCGGCATGCAGCTGTTTGTCTGTGCATTGACCGGCCTTGTCGTGACCGGCCTGATCATCTGGATCACGGAATATTACACCGGCACCGACTATCGTCCGGTGAAAAGTGTTGCTGCGGCGTCTGAAACCGGTCACGGCACCAACGTTATCCAGGGCCTTGCCGTCTCCATGGAAGCAACCGCGCTTCCGGTTATCGTGATCTGCGCGGGCATTCTTGTTTCCTTCTTGCAGGCTGGCCTGTTCGGCATTTCCATGGCCGCAACGACGATGCTGGCGCTGGCCGGTATGGTTGTCGCCCTCGACGCCTTTGGTCCGGTCACCGATAACGCCGGTGGTATTGCCGAAATGGCTGATTTGCCGGAAGACGTTCGCAAAACCACAGACGCTCTGGATGCCGTTGGTAACACCACCAAAGCTGTTACCAAAGGGTACGCCATCGGTTCTGCCGGTCTGGCTGCACTGGTCTTGTTTGGCGCTTATACGGAAGACCTGAAGCACTACTTCCCGGATTTGGCCGTTACCTTCAGTCTCCAGGATCCGTTTGTCGTGATTGGTCTGTTCATTGGTGGCATGCTGCCCTATCTGTTCGGCTCGATGGGCATGATGGCCGTTGGCCGGGCAGGGGGCGCGATTGTTGTTGAAGTGCGCCGCCAGTTCCGGGAAATCCCCGGTATCATGGAAGGCACTGGCAAACCTGAATATGGCAAATGCGTCGATATTCTGACCAAGGCCGCGATCAAGGAAATGATCCTTCCTTCGATGCTTCCGTTGTTCGCTCCGGTGGTTATGTACTTTGTTGTCAATATGATTGGCGGTCAGACCGCAGCCTTCACTGCAGTTGGCGCCATGCTCATGGGGACCATCGTTACCGGTCTGTTTGTCGCTCTGTCCATGACCGCTGGTGGCGGTGCCTGGGACAACGCCAAAAAATACATTGAAGATGGCAACCACGGCGGCAAGGGCTCCGACGCTCACCACGCTGCGGTTACCGGCGATACGGTTGGTGATCCCTACAAGGATACCGCCGGTCCGGCCGTTAACCCGATGATCAAGATCATCAACATCGTTGCAATCCTGATGCTGGCAATACTGGCCTAGGGACGTCGACGGTTCGAAATCAAGCCCCGGAGGATTTCCTCCGGGGCTTTTTTTGTGGCAACGCTGTCAGACCGTCAATTCGCGGACGGCACGCAAGGCCTGCATGACGGCCACATCAAGCCACGAATCGGCACCGGCATCTGAATTGGCGATGGCGATCCGCCCGAACGGCTGACGGGCCTGAATGTGTGGTCCGTTCTCAAGGTCCATGCCTTTGTCGAACAGGCCAAAATACGAATAACTGTAGCCGTGCGGCCAGCGGTTGACGGTAATGCTTTCAATATCGCGTTTTGATTCGAACCCGTGCGTCCTGAACATGCCGTTCAACTGGTTATGGATTTCGTGTTCGTATTCAGTAAATTCCGTCGCCAGAATGCGCCCCCGGCCTTCACGAAACTGATCTCTCGGGGTTGCACCCCGCTCTTCCGGGACAGGCACGTGGATCAATGTGATCGGCATCGGCTCATTGGCATCATCGGTCGGTTCGTACCCCCCCATGCTGACCGGGTATTCCGTTTGCAGAAGGTGATAATAACTGGTCGGGCAATAGGCGGCACCAACACCTGATTTCCGAATTGCCTGCCAGTTTTTGACCATGACGTTGGAAAACACATAAGGAATTTTGACATTCTGGCGAAGTGCCATTTTCTGGTCATCGGGTAATTCCGGGCAGACAAACGGAATAATCATGTTCCAGCAAGCCATGACGACAGCACCCGTCCGCACATGATGCGCTCTACCGTCCTGAATATAGGTGACAACAACCTCTTTGGCCTCGTTAACCGGCCCGTCGTGGCTGACTTTGATGGCGGTGCTGTTCAGGCGAATTCGGGTGTCATTTTCCGGATCATCAAGCGTCGCATAATTGAACTTTGCCAGAACAACGTCATCCGCCGTCTTGCCGGGGGCGACTTCGGGGATCATTGCACGGACCATCATGCGGCAGAACCCGGCATTTCCATCCGGGAAATGATGGACGTATCCGGGGTCATCCGGATCACGCGACTTGATCATCTTGTAGAATTTACCAACTGCGACCGCTCCCGGCAGCCCAGCCAGAATACCTTCTGACAACGACAGGCTGTCTGCACCGACACCATTTTCATCGGTCGGCAACTTGCGCAGGAAGATGTAGGTCGCCGGGTCCCGAATATCCCAATAATCCTTGAGGAAATCTTCAAACGGCAGCGCATCAAAATCAGGATCGCGTTCCTCAATCATTTGAATGACACGCTCGGCATCATCTTCCGAATATAACCGGGTCAGTTCCGCGCGAACCGGATCGGGCAAGGGGGCCGCATCAAACAACGCCCTGTAGTCGCTGGAGCCTGTACCCAACCCCGGCATTACCGGCGCAAGACCGCCAAGGTCCGCTGGAATAATGTGATCCGTACCCCAGGTTCCAGCGTCCATATAGACCGCGCCTGAAAGATTGTGGCGCTTGAACCAGTCGCTGTCGTAGTGAGTGGTTTCAAACCGCTCAAGATCGATATCCAGTTCATCGAGAAAGTCCCACATTTCCTTCGGCCAGTTGGCGATATTGTCGAACCCTTGCGAACCACCATAGGTCATGCGCTGTTTGCCAGCACTTTCGAATTCGTTTCTTTTGGCATGGCCGCCAAAATCATCGTGATTCTCGAGAATCAGGACTTTTGCTTTCCAGTCGTGCGCCTGCTGAAAAAAGTAGGCGGCTGATAATCCGCTGGCACCACCACCAACGACAATCAGATCATATTTTTCGCCAGTATCGGCCTGCGGTCCCCAATCCTCTCGCCCATCATGCGCGAGTTCATGGGCGCGCTCGAAAGAACCCGGATGACTGCCGCGCAATCCGGTCAGAGCGGGTGGATAATAGGGGATTCCGGGCGCAATCGGGACGGCTTCAGCTTCCGCCGCCTTGGCTGCAGAAATTCCGGCTCCCTTGCCAAACAACATCGTTCCTGCACCGATCAGAGTTCCATTTACAAAATCCCGGCGGGTGATATCACGCTCTGCCATTGGCGCTCCCGGCACTCATAAATCAGCTATCGGCATTGAAGTAGAGCGGGCCAATATTGATGTCACCCGGACACACGATCTATTCGTTCCCAGTAAACCTGCGGAAATTACCGACCATCTGCTCGATTATCGTCAATTTACTGCCATAAGTAGGCGTGCGCCGGTCGACGGGAATTAACTTGTTTGAGGCATCCAGTCCGACATGCAATTTATCCGTCAACACACCATCCTTGTCGAACTCGAGAAGCAGAACATTGCGTTCTTTCACTTCCGGCTCAAACCAGGCCGTCGTCTCAGTGCGTTCGCTGATGTAAAGCCAGGCTTCGTTGTCAAATGACGCCGTGGTAGATGGCGAACCGATCAGTTCCACCACCTCTTCACGCGTGATATCTCCCGGCTTCAGTTCGGCAACCCGGTCCGGGTCTGGCAGATTTCCTCGGGTGTGAATGCGTGGCGAGCAGGCCGCGAGAGCCGTTGCCAGGATCAGTACGGACGCAATCGATGTCATTTTAGGAATGGGCAGGTGAAATCTCATTGCGATTCCCATCGGGTTTCTGTGCAGACTGACCATCAGGCAATCTGTTCTTGGGAAAATGACTCCGACGAAGCGGGTTGTCAATTCCGTCGGTCTGCTTATGTTGTCGCCTGACATCAAAATTGATTCAAAGGACTTGAGGTTGTTCACGCTTTTCAAAAAATCACCGAACGACGACCTTGCGCACAAGTTGTATGTCGAAATCGTCAATCAGGCGCGCCAACCTGCTTTTTATACTGACCTTGGCGTACCCGATACCCCGGACGGGCGTTTTGACATGGTACTTCTGCATGCCTATCTGCTGTTTCGCCGGATGAAAGACGATCATGGACAAACAGGCGAACTCGCTCAGGCCGTTTTTGATCTGATGTTTGCCGACATGGACCAGAACCTGCGCGAGATGGGGCTGGGGGATATCGGCGTCAGTCACCGGATCAAGGGTATGATCAAGGCATTTTATGGCCGTGTCAGCGTCTATGACGGCGGTGTTGCCAGCGTCGATAACAACCTTCTGAAAGAAGCACTTGGGCGTAACCTGTACAGAAAATGCAAACCAACAGATGACCAAGTATCCGCAGTTGCTCAGTATATTCACCGGGAACTCGAAAATCTGTCGAAACAGGCCAATGACGATATTCTCAAGGGACAGGTCCGGTTCGGACCTGCACCGACACTGCCGGAGACGTAATAATGGCAGAAAACCTGTCCAACCTGCTTCCAACTCCTGAATTTTCGAGGCCGATTACCGTCGAGAGTGTAAAGATTGGCAAGTCGGAACGCGACATTGAGGCGACAGCCAAAGAACGAGAAAAACTGGCAGAACGATTTAATCTGCTGACGCTCGACCGGTTGTCGGCACATGTCCGGATAATCCGCAAGGGGCAAGGCGATTCAATCCGGATTTCCGTCTCCGGACATCTGGCGGCAAAAGTATCCCAATCGTGCGTTATCACGCTTGAACCGATCAGTTCGGACATTCAGGCGGATTTCGATACGGTGTTCGATTCTGATGCAGCAGATCTGACAACAGATTATGACCTTGATCCGGAAAATGAAGATATGCCGGAAGAGATTGTTGATGGAGTCGTTGACCTTGGCGAACTTGTTGCGCAAATCCTGGCAATTGAGATTGATCCGTTCCCACGAAAAGACGGCATCGACAGCACGGAAATAACACTGGAATCGACGGATTCCGGAGAGAATCCATTTTCCGTATTGGAAAAATTGAAAAGCGGGCCAAAATAGCTGGCTTCGACGTGCTATTGAGCTTGCTCTTACCCCTTTTAATCGTTAAATAAGCGCTCCCCTTGATCAGGGCGTAGAACCGAGGTCTCGAAAAATGGCAGTTCCTAAGAAAAAAATATCCAAATCCAAGCGTAACATGCGTCGTGCGCATGACGCTCTCAGCCCTTCTGTGTATGGCGAATGCGCCAATTGCGGCGAACTGAAACGCCCACACCACGTTTGCGATGCCTGTGGCTCCTATGACGGACGTGATGTGATTGAGGCTGAAGACGCCGCATAAGGGCGCTGTTCAACCGCACAACATACGATTATAAAGACGATCACGTCTTTTGATTTAAAACAACAGCAGCTGGGGATTCGCCTTTGTCTGAACGGTTGATTTTATCCGTTGATGCTATGGGCGGTGACAACGCTCCTGAGATGGTTCTTGAGGGCATGGAACTGTCTCTGAATAAACATCCGGATACCCGGTTTCTGCTGTTCGGCGATGAACCGCGTTTAACGCCGCTGCTCGCTCTTCATGCAAAAGTCGCCGCGGTGACCGAAGTTCGTCACACGCCCGACTCCGTCAAGGGTACTGACAAGGCCGCCCAGGCCCTGCGCAGTGGCCGCAACTCTTCCATGCGACTGGCAATCAACGCCGTTAAGGATGGTGATGCTCATGGCATCATCTCGGCAGGCAATACCGGCGCTCTAATGGCGATGGCCAAGTTCGTGCTTAAAACACTTCCCGGCATCGATCGTCCGGCGATCGCATCTTACGTGCCGACCAATACAGGTCGCAGCCTGATGCTGGATCTTGGCGCCAATATCGAATGCGATGCCGAAAATCTGGTGCAGTTTGCGGTGATGGGCGAAGTGTTTGCCCGTCAGGTTCTGGGCCTAGAATACCCTTCAGTCGGCATTCTCAATGTTGGCGCAGAAGACCTGAAAGGCAAACAGTCTGTCAAGGAAGCCGCCGCGATCCTTCAGGAAACCGACCTGCCAATCAAATTTTACGGCTTTATTGAAGGTGACGATATTACCGCCGGGACAGTTGATGTGATCGTGACGGATGGGTTTACGGGCAACGTGGCGCTAAAAACAGCCGAAGGCACGGCCAAACTGTTTGGCACCTTCCTGAAAGATGCCCTGACCTCATCGCCGGTTTCGACGCTCGGCGCGTTGCTGGCCCGGCCTGCGCTCAATCGACTGAAAATGCGCATGGACCCCCGTCGGTATAATGGTGCCATGCTACTGGGCCTTAACGGAATTTGCGTGAAAAGTCATGGCGGTACGGATGCCCTCGGATTTTCAAACGCAATTGGCGTCACAGCAGACTTGATCACCACGGCCGTCAATGAAAGCATCAAGGCAGACTACGCGCGTCTGCATGAAGGCGAGCCTACACAACATTCGGAACAGACAATCTGATGAACCGACGCTCGATAATTCTTGGATGCGGATCATATCTGCCTGACCAGATCGTCACCAACGACGAGTTATCCAAACGGGTCGACACGACTGATGAATGGATTGTCGCTCGCACCGGCATTCGACAACGCCATATCGCACCGCCCGAACAAATGACTTCTGATCTTGCCCTGAAAGCCGCAGAACGCGCCCTTGAGCACGCCGGTGTTGCCGCCAGCGAGGTCGATATACTGATTTTGGCGACAACCACGCCTGACCAGACGTTTCCGGCAACAGCGACCAAGGTTCAGTCCCGCCTTGGCATGACCAACGGTGCGGCCTTCGATCTTCAGGCTGTCTGTTCGGGTTTCATATACGCACTTTCCGTTGGTGACAATTTCATCAAGGCCAGGCAGGCAAAAACCGTGGTTGTCATCGGCGCGGAAACATTTTCAAGAATTCTTGACTGGGAAGACAGGGGCACCTGCGTATTGTTTGGCGACGGGGCCGGTGCCGTCGTGCTGAGAAGCGCCAGTGCAGACGATCTGGAGGCGGAACCGGGAGAAACCGGACATAACCGGGGCAGGGGAATTCTCTCCACGCACCTTCATTCTGATGGTGCGACCAATGATCTGCTCTATGTCGATGGTGGGCCGTCATCGACCGGCACGGTCGGCCATGTTCGCATGAACGGTCGCGAAGTCTTCCGTCATGCGGTCACCAATCTGGCAGGGATTGTCGGGGAAACCCTTGAAGCCAACGGCCTGACATCCGATGACATTGACTGGCTGGTACCGCATCAGGCCAACAAGCGTATTCTCGACAGCACGGCAAAAAAACTGGGCATGCCCAGCGACCGCGTGGTTGTCACGGTCGACCGACATGCCAACACTTCGGCAGCCTCAATCCCGCTCGCCCTTGATGAAGCCGTCAAGGACGGCCGCATTAAACGCGGTGATCTGGTCCTGATGGAAGCCATGGGCGGTGGCCTGACCTGGGGAGCTGGACTGGTTCGCTGGTAACCATCGGTCAACGCAAAACGCCCATTCATAAATTTTCCGGCATCCTATTGATATATTGACGAAATTCTCCATCAGAGATACCCTTCGGGCTGTAATTTTATCAAGGGGTCTCAAGGATGGCTGGAAATACGGTAACGCGCGCTCAATTGGGCGAAGCGGTCTATCAGGAAGTTGGACTATCCAGAAATGAATCTGCAGAACTTCTGGAAACCGTTCTCAACCATATGTCGGACGCGCTGGAGCGCGGCGATAC
>JAJFIJ010000379.1 GCA_021775105.1 Rhodospirillales bacterium
TGTTGTTCGGAACGGTCAAGTTAATGCTCATATCGACCTCCTTCTAATGCAGGTGCATGTTGAGTTGTTAAACGCACCGGACATCCGGATACGCAAATCTTGGTATTGGTTAGTCATTAAAAGTTCTCCTTTAGCCATTGGCCCAGACGACCGAACCGCCCACTCGGTTCGGCTTCAATGCCATAGGTGAAGTTTGGAATTTCCTTACTGTCTTCGAACGCGTATCGGAGCAACCCGGCACAAGCGGAAAACGCTGGCCCGGCAGCCGTTTCTGGCGCACCTGCAAGAATCTGCGGGCGACCGACACGAACCTGTTTATCGAGAATTCTTCCCGTCAGTTCCGGCATGCCTAGCAATTGACTGGCACCCCCACTGATCACTGCACGACGGCCTGCAACCTTGTCGAAACCGGCGTTTGCCAGACGATCACGAACAAGCTCCAGCGTCTCTTCAATTCTTGGCCGAATGATTCCGACCAACATGGAGCGCGGCACCTGACTTTCTTCGGAACTCTCTTCTTCACCCACCAGCGGCACTTTGATCACCGCATGGTCATCGCTGGCAGATGGAATAACGTTGCCATAAAGCGTTTTCATCCGCTCCGCATGGGGCATCGGGGTGGCAAGCCCGCGGGCAATATCATTGGTGACGTGCTGACCACCGACCGGGATGGTGTCGGTATGAACAAGTTCGCCATCAAAAAAGACCGCGACGCTGGTCGTCCCACCGCCAAAATCAATGTAAGTCACACCCATCTGTTTTTCGTCTTCAACCAGACAGGCCAACGCAGAGGCATAGGGCGTAACGACCATGCTATCGATACCCAGGTGGCAGCGCGCAACGGCGGTTTCCAGATTGCGCATCGGGCCATGGGTTGCGGAGACAACATGCATATTGACGCCAAGACGTTCACCGTACATCCCGCGTGGATCACGCACACCGCGATTTCCATCGATGGAATATCCCACGGGAATCGTATGAATAAGCTCCCGATCAGCGGCTTGATCACCACCCAGCGCCTGAGGGTCCAGAATACGACGAAGATCGGGATCGCCAATTTTATGTCCAGCTATTGAAATTTCGTAAGCGATCAGTCGGGACTTGGGTTTGCCGCCACTCAGATTGACAACCACTTCCTTGATGTTTTCGCCTGCCATCTGCTCAGCGGCTTCAACGGTTGATCTTATTGCCGCCTCAACACTTTCAATATCAACAATCGTACCGGAGCGCATGCCGTGAGAAATCTGGTGACCAAAACCGACGACGCGTAATTCCTTTTCACCATCAGTACCCGCGTTCGCACTGCCGCTGGCGATCAGGCAACCGATTTTCGTTGTCCCGATATCGAGCGCTGCGGTTAGGCCGCTTCGTGGTTTATTATGGTTAACGCGATTGTGCATGACTCTTTATTCCTGAAATTTCTTTATATTCTGTTTAAGTTTCTTGTCCTGGTGTCTTTTTATTTAATTTTTTACCCGGCGCCTTTCGCACAATCAGGCGGTCAGGTATCCGCAGATCGAGGATCTGCACATCGCGTTCCAACACCTGATGGACGCGCTCATATTCGGCCAGTCGGGTCCAGGCGGCTTCCGTATCATCTTCGGGCAGGCGCACGTCTATGTCGCCGGCCAGTCGGAGATTCCATCGCCGCCCACCTACCCAGACTGCGGCTTTGACCAACCGACGGAGTTCCGGTTGCGTATTCAGCGTCGTCAGCAGTTGCGCTGTTTTTACCGGCGCATCCTCACCAACAACGACAACCAGATCCTTGAACCGTTCAAGACCGGATTTCAGGATGATTTCACCCCGGTCATCGATGAGCGCAAACGAACCTTTGTTCTGCCAAATCGCCAACGCCTTTCGTTCCTCCAGAGTCAGCAGAATGGTATCTGGAAGCATACGTTCGACCGTCGCCCGGTGAACCCAGGGTAACGCTTCGACCCGTTGTCGCGCTTCTTCCAGATCGTACGCCAGGATCGGGGCACCGCGATCAAGTCGCATGGCCTTGCGGAGCGCTTTCTGTGACGTTTCCGCGCGCCCCACGACGAGGATCTCATTAACCTTAAAACCTATTTTTGAGGAAGCTGCGATTGCCCGCCACCTGACATCTTCCGCAATTCGGGCTCCGACCCCGCTGCTTACGCCCCACCAGATACCACCAACAGCCAGCGCAATCATGACCGTACACAGTGCTCCGGTTAACCAGCGACTTCTCCAAATCGGCGTTGCCCGCTTTCTTGGTTTACCAAGCACCCCCTTCATGGATTTCTTTGATGATGTATTGGGTTTTGCATTCATGAGTCACACTCCGCATTCTCGACCATCCAGACGATCAGCTCTTTAAATGAAACCCCAACATGAGCGGCCTGCTCAGGTCCCAGAGATGTCGGCGTTAAACCGGGTTGGGTATTGGTTTCCAAAATGTAAATATCCTTGCCGTCATAACGAAAATCAGATCGACTAAGCCCCCGGCACCCGAGGGTATCGTGTGCAAGTTTGGCCAGGCGCATGGTTTCGTCATAAACATCCTGATCCAGATTGGCGGGCACTACGTGATCGGACCCGCCTTCCTGGTATTTGGCGTCATAATCATAAAATCCCCGCGCGGTTGTAATTTCCGTGACAGCAAGCGGGTGGTCGCCCATCACTGCAACGGACAATTCACGACCGTCGATAAATTTTTCGACCATGACCTTTTCACCAAAAGGCCAACCAGGTTCTGCAAACAATGGCGAATTATCGCCTTCTCGGACAATATGCACGCCGACACTTGAACCTTCGTTCACTGGTTTGATGACATAGGGTTTGGGTAAAACATCGCCTGCCATTACCTGATCACTTGACGCAATGACGTGCTCGGCGACCTGCATCCCCACTTCCCTGAACAACCTCTTTGCCATAACCTTGTCCATGGCGAGGGCAGAGGCCATCAACCCGGAATGGGTATATGGGATATCCAGAATATCGAGCAGGCCCTGAACGCAACCATCTTCGCCATATCGCCCGTGCAGGGCGTTAAACACGGCTGTCGGTTTTGGATAAAGGCGGGTCAGCAGCGTTGCCATGTCGCGCTGAATATCAATCGGTGCAACATCGTAGCCAGAATCTTTCAAAGCGTTGGCCACAGCGGCACCTGTCACCAGAGAGACTTCACGTTCAGCAGACCAGCCACCCATCAGAATAGCAATATGTTCGGTCATGAATCGATCTCCTTTATTTCAGGATTGCCGGAAAGACCGATGCGCCGGATTTCCCAGTTCAGGTGAACACCGGAATTTTCAAACACACGACGGCGAACTTCTTCACCAAGCCCTTCCAAATCTCTGGCAGTTGCGCCACCGGTATTAACCAGAAAATTACAATGCAAGTCAGAGACCATAGCGGCACCGCGCTTGAGCCCGCGGCATCCTGCCTGATCTATCAGCTGCCAGGCTTTCTGACCCGCCGGGTTGGCAAATGTCGAACCACCGGTCGGCGTGCGAACGGGTTGGGTCACCTCACGTTCTTCCTGAATACGCGCCATCCGTTTGCTGATTTCGGATTTGTCTCCCCGCTGTCCGCGCAGCTTTATCTCAGCAACAATCCAGGACGGATCGATTTCAGAGTGGCGATAACTGAAGCCGAGATCTTCAGCCGCCAACTCATGAATGCCACCATGACGATCAATGAATCGAACAGAGACGCAAACATCACCAATTTCAGAACCGTAGGCTCCAGCATTCATAATAACTGCGCCTCCCAGCGTACCAGGAACTCCTGACAGAAATTCCAGCCCAGCAAGTCCTGCATCATGCGCAGTTCGGGCAACGTTCAGATCCGCCGCCCCGGCACCGGCAATCACCTCACAACCGTCAACCCTGATCGTGTTGAAGGCAGAACCCAGACGGATGACAATTCCTGAAATACCGCCATCCCGAACCAGAAGATTCGAGGCGTTGCCGATAACAGTTAGGGGAACATTTTCGGGGACCCCGGACAGAAACGCACAGAGATCTTTTTCATCGGCAGGCCGGAACAGAATTTCAGCAGGTCCACCGACCTTGAACCATGTATAACGCGCCATTGGCTCATCAGCGATCAGACGCCCGCGAACTTCGGGCAAGCTGTCCATCAGGTACGGTGCATAATGTTTAGCTGACATCATTCAGCGACCTCCCTCAATCCCGGGCGCAACTTGGAAAGTTGTGCAGGCAGCGCGTTTGCCCACTGCGTAATACTTCCCGCCCCCAGACACACAACCAGATCGCCCGGCCGGGCCAGACGATCAATTGCCCCGGCAAGCGCGTCAGGATTTTCCAGAATCTCTACATCTCGATGTCCGTGGTGCAATAACCCGGCAGCTAATGTATCGCGGTTAACCCCTTCAATTGGCTCTTCGCCAGCCTCATGAACGTCTGCCACAAGCACAACATCGGCGTCGTTGAAGCATGTGCAGAATTCTTCAAACAGATTTTGCAGACGCGTGTAGCGATGCGGCTGAACGATGGCTATGACGCGCCCTTTGGCAGCTTGCCGGGCAGCATCCAGAACCGCTGAAATTTCTACCGGGTGATGTCCATAATCATCGATCACCGTAATGCCGTCTACTTCGCCTGTCTTGGTGAAGCGGCGCTTGACACCCTCAAAATTTCCCAGTCCCCGGCGGATGACGTTATCCGCAATTCCCATCTCAACCATAATTGCGATGGCAGCCAGCGAATTCTGTACGTTATGCTTGCCAACCATCGGCAGAAACATTCCGGAAATCAGTCGTTCCGTCCCACGTTTTCGATCAGTCACCACGACATCAAATCCGGTCCCATCGGGCAACGTCATCAGTTCAATAGCCCGGATGTCAGCCTGCGGACTGAAGCCATAGGTGATAATGCGCCGGTCGGATACGCGTGGAATCATCGCCTGAACTTCCGCATGATCGATACAGAGTGCCGCGAACCCGTAGAAGGGAATATTCTCGACAAAGCTGTCGAAGGCATCACGAAGATTGTCGAACGTACCGTAATGATCGAGATGTTCAGGGTCGATATTGGTCACAACGGCAATAGTGGCCGGTAGTTTCAGAAACGTTCCATCCGACTCATCGGCTTCAGCGACCATCCAGTCGCCCTTGCCCAACCGCGCATTGGTCCCCCAGGCATTAATGATACCGCCGTTGATAACCGTCGGGTCCAGATCAGCAGCATCCAGCATGGCCGCAATCAGCGATGTGGTTGTTGTTTTGCCATGCGTCCCGCCGACGGCAACCGCCCATTTAAGGCGCATCAGTTCACCCAGCATTTCAGCGCGGCGAACGACTGGGATCAGATGTTGGCGGGCGGCGGCAACTTCCGGATTGTCGGCCTTCACCGCTGTGGAAACGACAACAACTTGAGCCTCACCCAGATTTTCCTCGCGATGACCAATGTGGACGACCATACCCATATCCCGCAACCGCTGGACGTTGGGATTGTCGGAAATATCGCTGCCCTGAACGCTATAGCCAAGCGTGTGAAGAACTTCAGCGATTCCGCTCATACCGATACCACCGATTCCGACGAAATGTACGGTGCCAATATCAAGGGGAAGTGCTCTCATGCTGCCTTCCTCCCTTCACCAGAATCGTTACCATTTGAATTCGTCAATTGACAAACCATATCAGCCAACTTGACTACGGCATCCGCACGACCAACGGCTTTGGCGCAGGCGGCGGCATGTTTGAGAGTGGAGGGCATTTCGATCAGAGCATCCAGTCGTTTGGCTAGTGACTGCGGCGTGAATGAGGTTTCAGGAATCAGCCAGCCAGCCCCGGCATCGTCTATCGCATGGGCGTTCCTGTCCTGATGATCATCAATGGCGTGAGGATATGGAACCAGTATCGATGGTCTGCCAATTGCCGTTACTTCAGCGACCGTGGATGCACCTGAGCGCCCGATCACTAAATGGCTGGCGGCAAGGCGTTCGGGAATATCCGCAAAAAACCGATCAAGATCGGCCACAACACCCAGGTCCGTATAAGCCGTGCGCACCCGTTCAAGGTCTTCGGGCCGACATTGCTGGGTGATGTGTAGCCGTGCTCTCTGGTGCTCAGACAACAGCGCGATTGCGCCGGGAACGACATCGCTCAAAACCCGGGCGCCCATCGACCCGCCGACAACCAGAATCCGGACGGGGCTTTCCGTGTCGAAGACCGGATACGCCTGACCAACCAGCCTGACGACAATGTCACGTATCGGCATACCGGTTTGGATTACCCGCGAGGTAGCCTCTGCGGGAATTCCTTCGACAGTATTAAAACTGATCGCCACCCGATCTACACGTGACGCCAACAAGCGATTTGCCCGACCAAGGACCGCGTTCTGTTCATGTAATGCCGTTTTGAACCCGCCAAAACATGC
Organism: Rhodospirillales bacterium; assembly: GCA_021775105.1. GTDB lineage: Bacteria > Pseudomonadota > Alphaproteobacteria > Rhodospirillales > Casp-alpha2 > JAJFIJ01. Next base: position 6,372 of record JAJFIJ010000379.1, read on the forward strand.
TGCCAGCATGGTTGGAACAGAGGCATACCCGCCGAAACCGACAACAGTTTCTGGTTCCAGCATCTTCAGCAATCGACGCGCCTGCCAGGTGCCGATCAGCAGTTCCAGGACACCGCTGATTTTTTTCAACACTCCTTTTCCGGCAATCCCGCCAGCGCGAATGCGATGCGTATCGATATTGCCCAGAACACCGCCATAAGCGCCGCCACGACGATCTGTAATCAGCGCCAGACGGAACCCACGCCGCCCCAACTCTCCGGCCAGTGCTTCCGCCGGGAACACAT
>JAJFIJ010000380.1 GCA_021775105.1 Rhodospirillales bacterium
CTGAAAGACGACATGATCGCGGGCTATACCTGGGTAAAGGGATCCAACTGGGGTGTAATGATCCCCCAACCTGTGTCTGAATTAAAATCAAGAGCACGCGAAAGCCAGCAACACGCGATTGGCATCCTCACAAGCGGTATATTGCTTGCCGCAATAGTGAGTTGGCTGCTGGCAGGGTATTTGACAAAACCCGTTTTAGCCGTTGTTAAAATCGCCAGAAATTTTACGACGGACGATCAAAGCGCGCGCGTGCCGATAGAGGTTTCCACATTGCCAAAAGAGTTTAACGAAATGGGAAAATCGTTCAATTCCATGGCCGACGCTGTTGATTTGGCTTACGGACGGCTTGCAAAAATTGCCGAATCCGTTTCAACCGTTTCCAGTGAAAACATCTATTCGATCATGCTTGGGAATCTGGTAAAAATTCTAGATTCCGACTTTGCATTTTTTGCTGAATTTGTTCCCGGTGACGATTCTCGCGTAAGAACAGTTGCTTTTTATGAACAAGGTGTAGAGCAAGAAAATATCGAATATGAGCTTGCAGATACGCCGTGCGCAAATGTCGTGGGGGAAATGCCATGTGTATATAATGGCGACGTCCAGCAGAAATTTCCTGCAGACGTAAGTCTGGTGGAAATGAAGGTGAAAAGTTATATCGGGATGCCCGTATTTTCATCACAGAAAGAACCTGTTGGCCTTTTGGTCGTGATGAACAGGGAACCCGTATCCGACGCTTCCACAATACTGGATTCCCTACGGATTTTTGCCAACCGTTTGTCATCGGAATGGCAACACCAGAAGAATGAAGAGGACCTCCGCGCTGCAGTAACTGTTGCCGAGCAGGCGAACAAGACCAAGTCGGAATTTCTCAGTAATATGAGTCACGAACTCCGAACACCGCTGAATGCCATTATCGGATTTTCTTCCGTATTGGCAGGCCAACTTTACGGCCCCATGAACAACTCTTCCTATCGCGAATACGCTGCTGATATTCAAAGTTCAGGCGAGCATCTGCTGACCTTGATCGGGGATCTTCTTGATATATCCAAAATTGAAGCCAGAGAGTTGCTCGTTGATCCGTCTGAAGTTGAAATCTGCAGAGCTATCAAAGAAAGTCTTCGCATGACCGAAACCCAATCCCGGGAACGGAATATTGATATTCGGTCGGACCTGCCTGATGGTCTTCCAGCCCTATACATCGATGCCCGCCACTTACGTCAAATCCTGATAAATTTACTTTCCAATGCGCTCAAATTCACAGCAAAAGGAGGCGAAATAACGGTGTCGGCCCAGGTTGCAACCCCGCAAGAAGTATCAATCTCCGTCTCAGATAACGGCGTTGGCATAGCTCCGGAAAATCTCGAGGTTATTTTTGAGCCTTTTGGCCAGGTCGCCAATAGCCTTACCCGAAATCACGATGGCGTGGGGCTCGGTTTACCGATCGTGAAATCTCTCGTAAAACTCAATAATGGCAAGATTCAGATACAAAGCAAATTGGGTGCAGGCACAATGGTAAAGATATTGATGCCAACCTATCAAGCCCAATAACCAACACTTGATCAGGCCGTCTTGATCTTGATTTTTTTGCCACCCTGGTAATCGGCGATGCGCGGGTAAATCCGGGTTGTGGCTTTTTCGAGGTCACCTTCAAAGTCGATTTCGACCCACGGAACGCCGGTAATATCCTCGACACCGAAAGTCCCCGGCGTGCTGTCGGCCAGCACTTCGCGGAACGCTTCTTCGTAGGCACCGCCTTCGGCACCGCGGGCAATAAATCCTTCAACGCTGTCGGCAATCGCCGCGGCAACTTCGGGGGACATTTTGAAAAATCCCGGCCATTCACCAACGGTATCGTGGGTATCGCCGACCTGTTTGCCGAAATCAACTAGGCGGTTCTCAAGCAGACACACCTTGACAAAATCATCCGTCGACTGAAATTCGCGATCCATAACAAAACAGGTGTCGTGTGCCGAATTGACCAGCCGTTCCATCAGCGTCGGATGATAGAGAACGTCGGCATCCATGAAAATAACTTGCCTGCCGGAGCGCAATACGGCTTCACCGGCGGCGAGGGAAATCTTCGGGCCTTCACGGTAACGCGGATTGTAAACGGACTTGATGAATCCGTCCGGCGCGACCCGATGCGCTTCTTCAAGAACGTCCTCACTACGATGGCCGACCACCAGTGTCAATTCGACCACACCGCAGGCAACCAGCGTGTCGATATGACGATGCAACAAGGTCTGCCCATCAAATTTCAGCAACGCTTTCGGCAGTTCCTGATTTTCATCACCATAAAGGCGGCGGCCCAGTCCGGCCGCCAGCATCAAGGCTTTCATGCCATCGATTCCCGTTCAGATTTCGCTGGAGGATAAGTAACCATCCTTATCGGCGATGGCAAGGTGCCGGGAAAAGGAACTCTGGAGATTTGACGCGTAATGTGAGATCGCGGGATCCGCGTTCCTTGCAGGCCCGAACATGAATTCGTTGGCGATGTGGCGGCGATTTTCAGCCAGGAAGAGACAATGTAAGCCGCCATAGCCGGACAGACCCAAGGTGAGGTTCGCTCTAGCCTTTGCAAGCAAACATATCGGTAATTTTTATGAATTTTCCGATATGTTTGCTTCGAAGTTGATACATATCATTTTACTATTGGCACCAGTTTCCTATTATTTGAGCCGGAACAAAGAACGGCATTCGTCTATCCCACACATCAAGAAACAGCAAACAGGTCAACGGACTCGTCCAACTCCAAAATCATCAAATAGCCCGATCAGAGGGCATTTGCCAACGGAAAGGGCTCTAATCGTGGACGCAATTTTAAGGCGGGTTGAGACCACTGATGAAAAATCAGTGCAATCCGCTGTCAGCCCCCAACCGGCAGCAGTGATCGAGAGCGGAACCCCTTTCCGATTGCCGCAAGCCGAGACCCCGAAAATTCCAACCTACCTCCACGAGGTTTATTATTGGGCTTACCTAAACCCCAAAAATGTCAGGCTCCTGGATCGTGAACTTGTTGTCTCGGTCATTCTTTGGGGGCAACACCGCCGTCTGCAGCGTGCGGCCTTTGCTGACCTGCTTCCTAGCCAACGGGTCCTGCAACCGGCTTCTGTCTATGGCGACTTTTCGCCCAACCTGGCGCGACACCTGGGGCCGCAAGGACATCTTGAGGTTAACGACATCGCTCCCATCCAGGTGGCAAGTGCCCGCCGCAAGCTGCACGGAATCCCGCAAGCAACGGCGCGGCTCGCCGACGCCCGGCACCCCAGCGATGTCCCTTACGATGCCGTGTGTTGTTATTTTCTGTTGCACGAAGTGCCCGATGACAGCAAATGCGAGATCGTTGATGCGATGTTGGCTAACATTGCCCCGGGCGGCAAGGTCGTCTTCGTCGATTACCACAAGCCGCACTGGGCGCATCCCCTGAAACTTATCAGCAGTATTGTCTTCGATACCTTAGAACCGTTCGCCAAAGGCTTATGGCGAAAAGAGATCGTCAATTTTGCGTCCAACCCGGATGACTTTATCTGGCATCAGGAGACATATTTCGGTGGCCTTTTCCAAAAAGTGATTGCAGAGCGACGAACATAGTCTTGAACACCAATGACTAGTTTGGTTCAGCAGGTATCCTTTTTACCGTCCGTAAATAACTTTCGGAATCCGCACAACTTCGGATATTGAACTCGGATGTGACCTTTTAATCTCACTTCAATCTGTCCAAATATCCCTTGTCAGCAAACCAGCGAATGGCATCTTCAAGGGCGTCCGTTGCCGGGCGAGCCGTATAGCCCAGTTCGTGCTCGGCTTTTGCAGACGAGAAAAACATTTTTTTCCTGGCCATCCTGATGCCGTCAACGGTGACGAACGGCTCGGACCCGCCGGTCAATCTGGTCCAGGTCTCGGCGATATAGCCCAGCGGCAGAATCAGGTTGTGCGGGATTTTGACGGTCGGCGGCTTGCGCCCGGTAATCCGGGCAACCTCGGCAAGAATGGCAGACAGTTCCATATTCTCTCCGCCGAGCACATACCGTTGGCCGAGTTCCCCTTTGTCGAAGGCCAGCAGATGCCCTTTCGCGACGTCATCGACATGAGCAATGTTGAGCCCGGTATCAACAAAGGCAGGCATCCGCCCGGCTGCGGCTTCGACAATCATCCGCCCGGTTGGTGTCGGTTTGATATCGCGCGGCCCGATCGGTGTTGACGGATTGACGATGACGGCAGGCACCTCTTCATTATCGATCAGGTCCTGCGCCGCCTGTTCGGCAAGAAACTTCGATTGTTTGTAAATCCCGATCATGTCGCCGTAGGTGACGGGGGTCTGCTCGTCGCCTGATCCACCCTTGACGATGCCGAGCGTCGCAACGCTGCTGGTATAGACCATTCTGGATATCCCGGCGTCCGCGCCAGCGCGCAAAATCGAGCGTGTCCCCTCAACATTGGCTTTCAGCATCTGTTCCGGGTATCGCGTCCACAATCGATAATCTGCCGCCACGTGAAAAAGGCCGGTGCATCCCTGAACAGCGTTTTTAAGTGTTTCAGGCTGAACAAGGTCACCTTCAGCTATGTCGACATCCAGACCATGCAGATTACTGCGGTCGCTTCCCGGTCGCGCCAGAACCCGAACGGCGTCGCCCCGGCCCAACAATAACCGGACGACGGCTGAACCTACAAATCCGGTCGCGCCCGTTACCAGAATCACTTGCCGCCGCCTTTTTCAAAAACCTTATATTTTATAAGGGTTATAACCATTCCGCCGCCCCCGATGGTGCTGGCGTTTTGCACCTGATTCAGGTACACACTCACCCGGTCAGGCCTTCACATTTAGCAGGTTGGCCCCTATTTACAATATTGCACACGCCTCATTGAATTCGATCAGGGATATAACATGACCCAGCCCCTTAAAGTTATTCTGGCATCGCCACGCGGTTTCTGTGCCGGCGTTGAACGCGCCATCGAGATTGTTGAGCGCGCGCTTGAAATCTTTGGCCCGCCCGTCTACGTGCGCCATGAAATTGTCCACAACAAACACGTTGTCGACTCACTTCGCGCCAAGGGGGCGGTTTTTGTTGAAGAGGTTGATGAAATTCCGGAAGGCGGCAATACCATTTTCTCGGCCCACGGCGTTTCCGATGCCGTCGTCGAAGCGGCCAAAACCCGCGGTCTGCCGGTTATTGATGCAACCTGCCCTCTGGTCTCCAAGGTTCACAAGGAAGGCCAGAACCACGCCAAAAGAGACCGGCAGGTTATTCTGATCGGTCATGCGGGTCATCCGGAGGTCGAAGGAACCATGGGGCGGATTCCCGGCGGCGTATTGCTGGTGACCAACCCTGAAGATGTTAACGCGCTGGATGTCAAAGACCCGGACGCACTTGCTTATGTGACTCAGACGACGCTCAGCGTTGATGACACGCGAGACGTTATCGATGCACTGAAACAACGCTTCCCGACCATTCAGGGGCCGGACGTCAAAGACATCTGCTACGCCACTCAAAACCGTCAGCAGGCCGTGCGTGAACTGGCAAAGCAGGTCGACCTGCTGCTGGTGGTCGGCGCGTCAAACAGCTCGAACTCCAACCGCCTTCGCGATCTCGGGGCTGAATTTGGCATCGCAAGCCATCTGATATCCGATGAATCCTCGCTTGAACCGTCCTGGATTGACGGTGTTTCAACGATTGGACTGACGGCCGGAGCCTCGGCACCCGAAGAACTGGTTCAGGGCGTCATTTTACGCTTGGGTGATTTCGGCGAGGTCGAGGTCGAACGGTTGAAGGGCGTTGAGGAGAATGTTGTCTTCAAACTTCCTCACGAAATAACCAAAGCCATGCAATCCCATAACACCCCGCTGGAGGCCTGAATCATGGCTGTACCCGTCATCCAACAAATTCGCGTCGGCAGCTACATCATGAAGCAACGCTTTCGCGGCATTGAAAAATACCCGCTGGTGCTGATGCTGGAGCCGCTTTTTCGCTGCAACCTCGCCTGCCCCGGTTGCGGCAAAATCGATTACGAAAGCGACGTGCTGAACAAACGTCTGAGCGTCGAAGAATGTCTGAGCGCCGCCGATGAGTGCGGGGCTCCGATTGTTTCGATTCCCGGCGGCGAGCCACTGATCCATAAAGATATCAAAGCCATTGTTGATGGCCTGGTAGCACGGAAAAAATTTGTCTATCTCTGTACCAACGGATTGCTGTTGGGCAAAAAGCTCGATCAGTTCACACCGACGCCATACCTCACCTTTTCCGTTCATCTTGACGGCCTGAAAGAACACCATGACCACGCGGTCGCACAGGAAGGCGTGTTTGATACAACCGTCGCCGCCATCCGCGAAGCCAAGAAACGCGGGTTCCGGGTTAACGTCAACTGTACGCTATTCGACCAGATGACCGCACAAGAGGCCGCGAAGTTTTTTGATTTCTGTATGGATGACCTTGGGATTGAAGGCATTACGGTATCGCCCGGATATGCTTATGAACGTGCGCCCGAACAGGAAAATTTCCTCAACCGCCGCAAAACCAAACAACTGTTCCGCGACATTTTCAAATTGCAGGGCAAAACCAAATGGCGGTTTAGTCAGTCCTCCCTGTTCATGGATTTTCTGGCTGGCAACCAGACTTATGAATGTACACCCTGGGGTAATCCGACGCGCAACATCTTCGGCTGGCAGAAACCCTGCTACCTGCTGAGCGAAGGTTATACCTCAACGTTCAGGGAATTGATGGATGAGACGGCCTGGGACACGTATGGCACGGGAAAATATGAAAAATGTGCGGATTGCATGGTTCATTGCGGTTACGAAGCAACGGCTGTACGCGACACGGTCCAGAATCCGCTAAAAGCCCTCAAGGTTTTTCTCGGGGGAATTGATATCAACAAACCCATGGCGCCTGAAATCCCGCTTGATAACCAGCGCCCGGCCGAATTCGTGTTTGAGGGGCTGGTTAAAACCCTGACCCAGAAGCGTGAGGAAGCAGCGGCGAAATCAGGCGAAGCGAAACAGGGGACCGGCGGTCAGGGCCACGCGGCGTAAACTGGCGAGTGCACTTTCGGAATCTTTTGATAACTGCATCAGCTTCGGCAGGTCGGCGGGGCGGCGCAACAGCTCTCCGATAACCTTGCCATAGCGGGGTGACCCGTTTTCATCGATTGCGCCAATCGCCGATTTCGGAATGGCCTGATGGGATGGATCGGAAACCGCCCGGATTACCAGAAACGGAACACCGGCGCTGGCAGCCACACTGGCGACCCGGTGGCTTTCCATATCAACAGCAATCGCGTTTGTGTTTTCAAACAGTCTCTGTTTCGAACCGGCATCTGAAACGACGGTATCCGAACCGGCCACCGCACCAACGACAATATTGCCATTGCGCGGCAAAGCCGCGACCAGCCGTTCACGCCAGTTTGCAGCCGTCGCCACTTCACTGCCATCAGGCAGGACCACACGGTCCGCAATGACGACCTGACCGGCAACCAGATCGGGCGCGAGACCACCGGCAATGCCAAAGCTCATCAGCGCATTGCACCCGGCATTCAACAGGTCGGTCGCCGACGTTTCAGCCCGGTCCGGGCGGGCACCTGCGCATCTGATCAGGGTATCGGTGGAGTTGCGGGCATCGGGCAAACACTGGGATTCACGTTGAAGCCCGGTAACGATGCCGAGCTTCACCGTTTATAGTCCGTATTGCGGTATTTTGTTGTTCCGCTTGTTCAGGTCACGATAGCGGGCCAGCGTCCAGAGCGGGAAAAAGGCGCTGTAGCCGTGATACCGCAAATAGAAAATGCGTGGAAAACCAACAGCGTTGAAATATTCTTCATGCCATTTGCCGTCTTCGCGAGGCGCGCGCATAAGGTATTCAATTCCACCCTTTACCGTCACACTGTCGACTTCGCCAGCGGCCATCAAACCGAGCACAGCCCATGATGTCTGCGATGGCGTCGATGCCTTTACCTCATCACGACGATGTTGCCAGTAGCTGGCACAATCCTCACCCCAGCCGCCATCAGGGCTTTGCCGCCCCTTCAACCAGTCAACTGCATAGCGGATATAGGGCTGGTCCGGGTCCTCGCCAATCGCATTCAGAGCACACAGTA
>JAJFIJ010000039.1 GCA_021775105.1 Rhodospirillales bacterium
AGCTGCGAACAGGTCGAATAGGCAATCACCCGCTTGATGTCGTTCTGCACGCAGCCAACTGTGGCGGCAAAAATCGCAGTCGATCCACCAACCAGTGTAACAACCGTCAGCGCCGTGTCTGAATATTCAAACAAGGGCGACAGCCTAGCGACCATGAAGACCCCGGCCGTGACCATGGTTGCCGCATGAATCAGGGCCGAAACCGGCGTCGGGCCTTCCATGGCATCCGGCAGCCAGGTATGCAGTCCCAGTTGAGCAGATTTGCCCATCGCGCCGACGAACAATAACAGACAGGCGACGGTCAGCGCATGGAACTCGCCACCGAAAACATTCAACGTCGCATCTTTCTTGCCTTCGGCAGCAGCAAAGATGGAATCAAGTTGAATCGTATCGAACAGCATGAAGACGGCAAAGATGCCCAGCGCAAATCCGAAATCACCGACCCTGTTGACCAGGAACGCCTTGATGGCGGCGGCATTGGCGGAAGGTTTGTCGTACCAGAAGCCGATCAGCAGATAAGATGCCAGCCCGACCCCTTCCCATCCGAAGAACAGCTGCATCAGATTGTCGGCCGTGATCAGCATCAGCATGAAGAAAGTGAACAGACTCAGGTAACACATGAACCGGGGAATGGCGTTGTCGTGGTGCATATAACCGATGGAATAAATATGCACCATTGCCGAAACGACGGTAACAACGATCATCATTACAGACGTCAGCGTATCAACCTTAAGCGCCCATGAGACTTCAAGTGTGCCGGAATCAACCCAGGTAAACAGCTCATGGGTGAAGGCATTACCGCCGAGAGCCACATCCTTGAAAATAAAGATCGCGCCAATGGCGGACAGGACCAGACCGCTACACGTGGCGATCTGGGCTGCTGAGTCGCGGCGGTGCTGAACCTCTTTGTCGTCGCTTGGCATAAACACAATGATGCCGGCGATGACGGAGCCGATCAGCGGTAAAAAGACGACGAGGGTTGCCAACATCTGCTCTTAGCCCTTCATCATGTTAATATCTTCAACGGCAATGGAGCCGCGGTTACGGAAATAGACAACCAGAATAGCCAGCCCGATGGCGGCCTCGGCAGCTGCCACGGTCAGGACAAATACGGCAAACACCTGCCCGACCAAATTGCCCTGGAAGGATGAAAATGCGACCAGATTGATGTTTACGGCGAGCAACATCAGCTCGATGGACATCAGAATGACAATCACGTTCTTGCGGTTCAGGAATATCCCGAAGATGCCCAGCGTAAACAGGATCGCCGCGACGCTCAGATAGTGGCCTAGCCCGATGTCGAACATCAGATTCCCTTCCCCGTCTCGACCTTCTGAAGCTTGACAGCTTCTCTGGGTCGTCGTGCCAGCTGATCGCGGATGACCTGTTTCCTGACCCCAGTGCGTTTGCGGTGAGTCAGGACAATGGCACCGATCATGGCAACCAACAGGATCATGCCCGCCGCCTGGAACAGATAAATGTAATGGGTATAGATCAACTGACCCAAGGCGTGGGTGTTGGTTGTGACATCAGGCGCAGGTGTCTTGGACGCTATATTACCGACCATTTCAGGCGACAGATGCCAGCCGCCGACAATGACCAGTAATTCCGCCATCAGAACCAGACCGATCAATCCGCCAATTGGCAAGTATTGTAAAAACCCCTGACGCATTTCGACAAAATTGATATCGAGCATCATCACCACAAACATGAATAACACAGCCACAGCGCCGACGTAGACGACAACCAGAATCATCGCCAGAAATTCTGCGCCCAGCAGCACAAAAAGTCCTGCTGCGTTGAAGAACGCCAATATAAGGAACAGCACCGAATGAACGGGATTCTTTGATGAGATCACCAGCACGCCGGATGCTACGGCGATGAAGGCGAACATATAAAATGCCAATGCCTGGATCATACTCTCAATCCGTCAACGATACGGGGCATCTGCACGCAGACGCTCCGCAAGTTCTGTTTCCCACCGGTCCCCATTGGCCAGCAGTTTGTCCTTGTCGTACATCAATTCTTCACGGGTTTCCGTGGCAAACTCGAAATTTGGCCCTTCAACAATGGCATCTACCGGGCAGGCTTCTTCACAAAGGCCACAATAAATGCACTTAGTCATATCGATGTCATAGCGCGTCGTGCGGCGTGAACCATCGTCACGTGGTTCGGCTTCAATGGTAATCGCCTGTGCCGGGCAGATCGCTTCACAGAGCTTGCAGGCAATGCAGCGCTCTTCCCCATTGGGATAACGGCGCAGCGCATGTTCGCCCCTGAACCTCGGGCTCAACGGGCCTTTCTCAAAAGGATAATTGAGCGTCAGTTTCGGACGGAACATGTAACGTAGCGTCAGCCACATACCACTAACCAGTTCGGTAAGGAACATGGCGCGGGCACCGGAGCTGATAAAACTCATGATCGTTCTCCTCAGCCTACCGTTGGCGCTAAATCAAAGGCGACCAGTACCCCGGCAACGATAGCTACCGCTGCAAGGGAAATTGGCAAGAAGACTTTCCAGCCCAACCGCATCAACTGATCGTAGCGGTAGCGTGGGAAGGTCGCGCGAACCCAAAGAAAGATGAACAGGCAGAACGCAATCTTGGAAATGAACCAGATCGGTCCTGGTATCCAGTTAAAGGGGGCAACATCCACTGGAGGCAACCAGCCACCAAGGAACAGGATGGACGTCATCGCCGCCATCAAAATCATGTTGGCATATTCGCCAAGGAAGAACAGAGCAAACGTCATTGCCGAATATTCGACGTTATACCCGGAAACAAGTTCCGATTCCGCTTCCGGTAAATCGAACGGGTGACGGTTGGTTTCTGCCAATGTAGAGATAAAAAAGATTACGGCCATCGGAAATAGCGGTATGACAAACCAGACAGTTTTCTGGGCTTCGACGATGTCAGAAAGGTTCAATGAGCCAACGCACATCAACACTGTAATGATTACGAAACCCATGGAAACTTCGTAAGATACCATCTGGGCTGCCGAACGAAGCGATCCCAAAAAAGCGTAACGAGAGTTTGACGCCCAACCGGCCATCAGGATGCCATATACCCCCAATGAGGAAATTGCGAACAGGAACAGAATGCCGACATTGATATTGGCAAGAACCATCCCCTGATCAAACGGTATAACTGCCCACGCGACCAATGCCAGAATAAAGGTCAGCATCGGCGCAATAACAAAAACGCCCCGGTTTGCCCCGCTTGGAACAATGGTTTCCTTGAGAAACAGCTTAAGACCATCGGCGATCGGCTGGAGTAATCCAAACGGTCCGACGACATTCGGCCCCCGTCGCAAATGCATGGCACCGATAACCTTGCGTTCCGCATAGGTCAGGTAGGCAACCGACAGTAAAACCGGCAGGACAATTGCCACGATCTTTATGACTGTCCAGAGAGTTGGCCAGATATATGCGTCCCAAAGTTCAACCATCGGTACCAGTCTTTCTTTCTGCTGATCCGAGGAACTCATCGGCGCAACGCGCCATCGTGACTGAAGCCCGACCAATTGGGTCAGTCATATAGAAATTGCTGATCGGAGACTGAAACGGTTCGTTTGAAACGTCGCCCTTCTCGCCAAATTTTTCCCAAGCCGCCGGAACCGCGTCATCAATGTTCATGAACACATTGTTGAATTCGACCATGCGCGCACGGACTTCGCGCAGCGAATTGAAGGGGAGCGTATTCCCCAGCGTTTCTGAAAGAGCGCGGATAATTGTCCAGTCTTCGCGCGCCTCGCCCGGTGCGAATACTGCCAGTTGGGTGCGCTGAACCCGCCCTTCCGTGTTGACGTAAGTTGCGTTCTTTTCGGTATACGCAGCTCCGGGCAGAATGACGTCTGCGCGATGCGCGCCGGCATCTCCGTGGTGGCCCTGGTAGATGACAAAGGTATCACCAAGCGCAGATGTATCAATTTCGTCTGCACCCAGCAGGTATACAGCCTTGATGGTGCCTGAAGCGGCCCCGGCAAGAATACCTGTGGTATCGAGGCCGCCTTCACCCGGAACAAACCCAAGATCCAGCCCGCCAACACGCGATGCAGCATTATGGAGGACATTGAAGCCATTCCAGTTTTGCCCGGCGTCAATCATCTTGAACTTTTCAGTCAGATCACGGGCAAGGGCAAGAATGGCCGCACCGTCCTGACCCGTCACAGCGCCAGCGCCCAGAATCAGCATTGGATGAGTGGCATCTTTCAGGATTTTCGCAAAAGGACCTTTTCCAGCTGTCAGTTCGGCCAGCGTATCGGCGCCGACGCCCAGGTGGGTGTAGTCATAGGTCAAATCCGCAGCTTCACCGATTACGGCAATACTGACGCCGCCCCGCACGAAACGTTTACGAATGCGGGCATTGAGGACAGCCGCTTCACGACGCGGGTTGGACCCGATGATAACGATGACGTCTGCCCGGTCGATACCCGAAATTGAGGAATTGAACAGGTATGATGCACGAACTGAGGCATCCAGTTTTGCTCCGTCCTGACGGCAATCAATGTTAGGCGATCCAAGTCCACCCATCAGGTCCTTCAGGGCGGTCATCGATTCACAGTCCGCCAGATCACCGGCGATGGCGGCGATCTGTTCGCCTTTGAGGTCTTTCAGCTTGCCTGCTATTGCGTCGAAGGCTTCTGGCCAGGTTGCTGGTTGAAGTTTGCCATTTTGCCGAACATAGGGGGTGTCGATGCGCTGACGTTTAAGGCCATCACAGGAAAAACGGGCTTTGTCGGAAATCCATTCCTCGTTAACATCTTCATTCAGGCGCGGCATGATCCGTTTGACTTCCGGACCCCGCGCATCAACACGAATGTTGCAGCCAAGTGCATCCGTTACATCAATGGATTCCGTTTTCTTCAACTCCCACGGACGGGCATTGAAAGCATAAGGTGCCGACGTCAGGGCACCAACCGGACAAAGATCAATCAGGTTGCCGGACAGTTCGGAATTAAGCGCTTTTTCGACATAGGTGCCGACTTCCATATGCTCGCCGCGTCCTGTCGCACCCAGTTCCGGAACACCGGCAATTTCACTGGCGAAACGAATGCAGCGCGTACAGTGAATGCAGCGGGTCATGATCGTACCGATCAATGGCCCCATGTATTTGTCTTTGACGGCGCGCTTGTTTTCCTTGTAGCGACTGCGGTCCAGTCCGTACCCGACGGCCTGATCCTGCAAATCGCATTCACCGCCCTGATCGCAGATCGGGCAATCCAGCGGATGATTGATCAGCAGAAATTCCATGACGTTTTTGCGCATCTGCTGAACTTCGGGGGTGTTGGTTGTGATAACCATCCCCTCACCCACCGGCATGCCGCACGATGCAATCGGTTTCGGCGCGCGCTCCATGGAAACCAGGCACATGCGACAGTTACCGGCAACAGAAAGGCGTTCATGATAACAAAAACGGGGAATTTCAATGCCAATCTGCTCACAGGCCTGCAAGACCGTCATCCCGGCGCCGGCTTCGACCTCATTCCCGTCAATCGTCATTTTTACCATCGTCAGATCCTTACGCCGCCCTGGGGTTGCCAGCTTGAGGTGTGCCCGCCTTGGCATCGGCGATCTTCTTTTCCATATCCGCCCGGAAATGGCGGATCAAACCCTGAATAGGCCAAGCCGCTGCGTCGCCAAGGGCGCAAATGGTATGACCTTCAACCTGGCGGGTTACTTCCTCCAGGGTATCAATTTCACTACTTTCGGCGTCGCCAGCGGCGATCCGTTCCATCATTCTCCACATCCAGCCGGTTCCTTCCCGGCATGGTGTGCACTGCCCGCAGCTTTCGTGTTTGTAGAAGGCAGACAGACGCGTGATCGCGCGCACCAGATCAGTTGAGGTGTCCATCACCATCACCGCAGCGGTACCCAGACCTGACTGGACCTCACGAAGGGAGTCAAAATCCATCAGCACATCATCACAGATTGATTTCGGCAAAATCGGAACCGACGCACCGCCCGGAATGATAGCCAGAAGATTATCCCAACCCCCGCGCACGCCTCCGGCATGTTTTTCAATGAGTTCCTTCAGCGGGATACCCATTTCCTCTTCAACGGTGCAGGGCTGGTTAACATGACCGGATATATTGAACAGCTTGGTGCCAAGGTTATTGGGACGACCTATACCGGCGAACCACTCCGCACCACGACGCATGATATCAGGAACAACAGCTATGGATTCGACATTGTTGACTGTTGTCGGACAACCATAGAGACCAACGTTCGCCGGGAATGGCGGTTTCATGCGGGGTTGTCCCTTTTTGCCCTCAAGGCTTTCGATAAGGGCTGACTCTTCACCGCAGATATAGGCACCCATGCCCCGATGGACATAAAAATCGAATTTGTACCCTGAACCGCAGGCATTATCGCCAATCAGTCCGGCGTCGTAAGCTTCCTGGGCAGCACGCTCAAGCGCTTCAGCTTCACGGAAAAATTCACCACGGATATAACAATAGGCTGCATGTGCACCCATGGCGAAAGAGGCAATCAAAGCCCCTTCAATCAGCTTGTGCGGATCATGGCGCATGATTTCACGGTCTTTGCAGGTTCCGGGCTCGCCTTCATCTGCATTGATCACCAGATAATGCGGGCGCTCGCCAATTTCCTTGGGCATAAACGACCATTTCATACCTGTCGAAAAGCCCGCACCGCCACGACCGCGCAGGCCGGACCCTTTAACCGTCTCAATGATGCTGTCGCGACCGAGACTCAGTATCTTATTGGTACCGTCCCAATCGCCTCGTTTTTGTGCGCCGTTTATCCCGGCATCTTCAAATCCGTATATGTTGGTGAAGATGCGATCCTTATCATCAAGCATTACGCATCTCCCGCTTTTTCTGCCTTGAGGTCAGCCTGATGCATCAGGCAGGTCAAACCACCAGCAGGTTCACACGTATGGCGAATGCCCTGAGATCCGGTCTTCGGTGTGCGTCCCGCTTTCAGTTCTTCGAGGACCTTTTCAGTCGAGTCAGAATCCAGGTCTTCATAAAAGTCATCGTTAATTTGCATCATCGGTGCGTTCACGCAAGCGCCCAAGCATTCCATTTCCGACAACGTAAATTGCCCGTCCACGGAAGTTTCACCAAACTGGATGCCAAGCGCCTTTTCACATGCACCAACGATGGAGTCTGACCCTCTTAGCCAGCACGGCAGATTTGTGCAAACTTGGACGTGGTGTTTACCAACAGGCTTGAGATTGTACATCGTGTAGAACGTCGCTACTTCATATACGCGAATTGGTGGCATAGAGAGCATATCCGCGACATAATCCATGGCCGATTGTGGTAACCAGCCTTCGTTCTGGCGCTGGGCCAGATCAAGCAGCGGCATCACGGCACTGGCCTGCCAGCCGTCCGGGTATTTTTCGATGTGCTTTTTTGCTGCTTTGGCATTTTCAGCGTTGAAGGCAAATTCTATCTTGTCTGTCATCGGTCAATCTCACCAAAGACGATATCAATTGAGCCGATGTTGGCACAGACGTCGGCCAACATGTGCCCTTTCGAAAGGAAATCCATAGCTTGCAGATGAGCGAAGCCGGGAGCACGGATTTTGCACCGGTAGGGTTTGTTGGTCCCGTCCGATACCAGATATACGGCAAATTCACCTTTGGGCGCTTCAACGGCAGTATATGTCTCGCCTGCCGGAACATGAAACCCTTCTGTGAAAAGCTTGAAATGATGGATCAGGCTTTCCATAGATGTCTTCATATCGCCGCGTGACGGAGGCGACACCTTATTGTCATCTGCCTTGCACGGACCACCCGGCATATTATCGACACATTGATGAATGATTTTCAGGGATTCACGCATTTCCATTACGCGGACCAAATAACGCTCATAACAATCGCCATTGGTGCCGACCGGAATGTCAAAATCCATTTCGGCATAAGCGTCATAGGGTTGCGATTTACGTAAATCCCACGGCACGCCAGAGGCCCGAATGTTGGGACCGCTGAAGCCCCAATCAAGACATTGTTCGGCAGTAATCACACCGATATCGACCGTTCGCTGTTTGAAAATCCTGTTTTCCGTCAACAGGGTTTCAAGATCATCAATGAAATTAACGTAATTGTCGGCCCAGACCTTGATATCTTCGGTCAGGCCAGTTGGCAGATCGAACGCTACGCCACCGGGACGGAAGTAGTTCATGTGCATCCGTGCACCGCAGGCGCGTTCACAGAATTCCATCATGACTTCGCGCTCTTCAAACCCCCAGAGCATGGGTGTCATTGCCCCGACATCAATAGCATAAGAGGTGATGTTCAGAATATGATTCAGAATGCGGCCAATTTCCGCATAAAGGACACGGATGTACTGCGCACGCGGCGGTATTTCGATCCCGAGAAGCTTTTCAGTGGCCAGTACAAAGGCGTGTTCCTGATTTTGCGGCGCGACATAGTCAAGGCGATCAAAATAGGGCACGGCCTGAACATAGGTTTTATGTTCGATCAGCTTTTCCGTACCTCGGTGCAGCAGCCCGATATGCGGGTCTGCCCGGTCAATGACTTCGCCATCCATTTCCAGCACCATCCGCAACACGCCATGCGCAGCGGGATGCTGGGGGCCGAAGTTCAGGTTGTAGTTTTTAATTTCGGACTGTGCCATCAGGACGCGTCCTCACCAGCTTCTTCAGCTTTTTCGTCGCCGGGCAGAATGCGTGGCGCACCTTCCCATGG
>JAJFIJ010000381.1 GCA_021775105.1 Rhodospirillales bacterium
ATGACCGAGTTAAATCGGCGACATTCTTCACGTCCCTGGTTGATTTCGAACAGGCCGGAGATCTTTCCGTCTTCATCGACGAAGAGCAGGTCAGCAAGCTCGAAAAATCAATGGATGAACGTGGTTATTTGGAGGGCGGCGAAATGGCCTCGACCTTCAACATGATGCGCGCCAATGACCTGATCTGGTCGTTTGTGGTTAATAATTATTTGATGGGTAAGGACCCGTTCCCGTTTGATCTGCTGTATTGGAACGCCGACTCAACGCGCATGCCCGCTGCCATGCACAGCTTCTATCTGCGCAACATGTATATGGAGAACAATCTGGTCAAACCGGGCGGGATCACCCTGAACGGTGTTGCTCTCGATCTTCGCAAGATTGATGTGCCGACCTATATCGTATCAACGCACGAAGACCATATCGCACCATGGAAGGCTACTTATTCGGCAACCCAGCTTTATTCCGGGCCGGTCAAATTTGTACTCTCCGGATCCGGTCATATCGCTGGCATCATCAACCCCCCAGCGTCCGGAAAATACGGATACTGGACCAATTCGAAGAAGCCGAAATCACCAGAAAAATGGCTCGACAGTGCCACTAAACACGATGGTTCCTGGTGGGAAGATTGGGATAGCTGGGCGAAAAAACGAAGTCCGAAAAAACTTGTTCCCGCTCGCGTGCCCGGTGATGGCAAATTGAAATCGCTTTGCGACGCGCCTGGTGAATATGTATTTATCAAGGCGGACGACTGACAGCGCCGGGCCTGATCAGCGACAAATTGGAATCGGCAGGTTTATTATACCTTCATCCGAGATCCATCAGGGTCATAAACACATCGCATGGAAACCTGCCCGCGCCAATGCTGGCCAGCGATATCTATTTCGACGTCTGCGCCTTCCTGCGCCAATGGACCATTGATGTAAGCCAGCGCAACCGGCTTGCCGACACGATATCCAAAGGCCGCAGAGGTTGTTTTGCCAACGATCCTGCCGTCCAGATAAACCGGTTCATTTCCAAGTGGTACTGCATTTGGGTCTTCCAGAATAATCGATACCATGGACTGTTTTGGCGTTATATCCTTTAACCCCAACAGTGCGTCACGACCTATAAATTCCTTATCCCAGGCTATAGCAAAACCAAGTCCGGCTTCCAGTGGAGACCCGTCCGTATCGAGATCATGACCGTAAGCGAGAAAACGTTTTTCAATTCGCATGGAAGATTGAGCGAAAATCCCCGTCGGTTTGGCACCTTCTGCGACCAATGCCTCATAAATATTTTCAGTATTTTCAGTGCGACAGCTAATTTCCCATCCGGCCTCACCGACATAAGACAATCTCACCCCCCGAACAGTGATGCCAGCGATAGCAGTCTCGCCATGTTGAAAGTAGCCCAAGTTATTCAGTTCTCTGGCTCCAACAGCATTGGCAATCCGCGCCGCTTCCGGTCCCATCAATCCAATCACCGCAAATGCGTCTGTTTCATCTGACAACGTCACACGTTCACCGTCTGCCAGATGACGGCGCAACCAAGCAAGATCGCGCCTGATGGCTGTAGTTCCAACATAAAGGCGATAGCTGTCCTTTGTAAGACGGAGAGCAGTGAGATCGCTTTCCATACCGCCACGTTCGTTGAGAATAGTCGTATAAATCGCCCGCCCCGGTGCACGGCTCATGTTATTGGCACAGATACGATTAAGGAAGCTTTCGGAATCAGGACCACTCACAAGAATTTTGCCAAAAGTTGACTGATCAAAGATCGCGGCATGTTCATGCGCCTGCATAACCTCCCGCCCAACCTGATCAAACCACGCAGGTTTACCAAAGGTGAGTTCAGGTTCGCCCGTTTTATTGAAATACAAAGGCCGCTCATATCCGTAGAACTGACCAAAATGAGCGTTCGCCGCGACCCACTTCTGATGTAGCGGTGTCTGGCGAATATTACGCGCGCTCGACCACTGTCTGCCGGGGAAGGTAATCTCATAATGCTTGCCCAAGACTTCCGGAACACGAGCCGAAAGAGCTTCAATTGAATTGAAACAGTCCGGAAAACGCTTTGGGTCCGCTTCGTGCAAGTCTGTTGGCGTCGATCCGTGAACAATACAGTGAGCCAGCGCCATACCGGCCCCGCCACCAGTCGCCACACCGACGGAGTTCATGCCGCACCCGAGAAACAATCCTCTCGTTTCGGCGCTTTCGCCCAGCAAAAATGATCCGTCCGGCGTAAAACTTTCCGGCCCGTTCAGAAGCATTTTAACTTCGGCCGTTTCAAGCGCTGGCAAGCGGTGCAGCGCATTAATCATCATCGGCTCAAAATGATCCCAGTCCTCCGGCAACAAACCGAAAGCAAAGTTTTCACCCAGACTGTCGGGGTCAATGGCTTTACCGAGCGGTTCGAAACACCCGACCAGGAGTCCGCCGGAATCATCCCGAATATAAAGGTGAGAGTCATGGTCAGAAAGGCTGGGCATATTGCCGGTGATACCTTCAATTGGCTTGGTCAGCAGATAGAAATGTTCACAGGACCAGACGGGAACCTCCACGCCTGCCATGCCAGCGGCCTTTTTGCTCCACAAGCCCGTGCAGAGCGCAACCGCATCACAGCGCACCACACCCTTGTCAGTCTCTACACCGATAATTTTTCCGGCTTCCGTAAGAATACCGGTTACGCCCGTCTCTTCGAAGATTTTTGCGCCACTCGATTTTGCACCTTTCACCAGTGCCGCACAAAGGTCTGACGGGCTTACCCGACCATCATCCGGTGACCAGACAGCACCCAACACATCATCAGCGTTCATCAGCGGCCAGCGCTCCAGGGCCTCGTCCCGGGAAATCGATTGGGCCTGCACGTCGAACAAATGGGCCAGAGATTCCTGGCGTTTAATATGCGTCATGCGCTCTTCGTTGGTCGCGATCGAGAGAGAGCCCTTGTTAATCCAGCCAGTGGCCTGTCCGGTCTCTTCCTCCAGGCGCGAATAGAGAGAGATGGAATAGCGAATCAGGTCGGTCAGGTTTCGGGTAGAGCGCAACGCGCGCACCTGTGCCGCCGAATGCCAGGTCGTCCCGGACGTCAACTGGTTGCGTTCAAGAAGGATCGCATCAGATACACCTGCTTTGGCAAGGTGATAGAGTGTTGAGCAGCCCATGACGCCGCCTCCAATGACAACAACGGAGGCATGACTTGGCAGTTCGGCGTTCTTAATCATTGGTCTTCATCCCAGTAATAATTACTCGCTCGCAGCGTTTTTTCGCAGTCCGAAATGGTCGCTACCGCTTCGGGACCACATTTAACGGCAATCGCCGCGCTGATGGCTTCAAGTGTTGCATTCAGGCTCACCATTGATGGGAAGTAGTGCGGGCTGTGTGTATCGATAATCACGGCAGCATCCGACATTCTCCCGACCGGAGATGAACGTCGATCAGTTATTGCCGTGATCCGGGCCTCCCGGCTTTTGGCAAACTTCGCCACCTCTACTGTTTGCCTGGCATAGGGTGACGTTGTGATGGCAATGATCGCATCGCTTTTTTTGAGAGACACCAGACTATCAATTGGGCGAATCCCCAGTCCTGCTGCCAGTTCAATATTCGGCAACGCCATCCGGCAGACATAGTGAAAACTGATAGCCTGCCCGAATGATGCCCCACTGGCGACCACAAACGTTTTAGGCGCTTTGACAATGATATCGGCTATCCGCTCCACAGCGAGGGCAAAATCCGGGTCCTGGAATCGTTCAATTCCGAGTGCCGCCGCCGCGGCGGTATTTCTGACAAGACCCGGAACGCCTTCAATATCCATGGATTTACGCAAATCATCGGCGCGATCTCCGTATCCCTTGCCAGCGATATTTTGCTTAAAGACATCACGAAACGACTCATAATTTTTAAACCCGAGGCGTTGAGCGAACCGCAACATGGTTGGTGGAGAAACCCGTGCTTCACTCGCAATGGCACGCATGGAATTGACAGCGATGGCACCCGGGTTATCGAGAATGTAGATCGCAGCTCGATGCATTTGCGGACTAAGGGCTGGCAACACGCGGGTAATCGCCTCAATAAGTTTTTCCATAGCAACCCTTGTCAAACACCTTATGAAACATTTGATACACAGTTTTTATCGCTGTTACGCAATAAAAATACAACAAAAAAAGTGATTTTCCCCCGCTAATTTTAACTATAGAAACAAATGGTTCATTTGTGCTAGGGTCTTCCACGTCTTCTTGGCAACGCCGGAATGATGTGGAAAACGACACCTTGATATCCGCAGGGCGTTTTCTGGTTAGAGTCGCATTGGAGAAGGTCAGAGAGCCAATCCCATTACGGCAAATAGAATTTTAACAGGGAGTAGTAATTATGTTTAAAACGTTCACTCGAGTCGCAATAAGTGCGGCTGTTTTAGCCGGTTTCGGATTTTCTGCACCGCAGGCTGATGCTGGCAATGACCGGTTTATGAAAGTCATGCAGCGTGGTGAGTTGGTTGTTGGTGTTAAAGCCGACTACAAACCATGGGGATTTCGGGATTCCAACGGCAAACTAGTCGGCATGGAAATCGACATGGCTAATGACGTCGCAACGGCGCTCGGAGTAAAACTCAAACTGGTACCCGTGCAGTCTTCCAATCGTATGCAGTTTCTCCAGCAGGGCAAAATCGATTTGATGATCGCCACCATGTCGGATCGTACTGACCGTCGCAAACTGGTCGGCATTGTTGAACCAAATTATTATACCTCCGGCACCAATCTTCTGGCAAAAAAAGGGGTCGTGAAAAGCTGGTCAGACCTCAAGGGCAAACCAGTCTGCGGTAAACAGGGCGCGTTCTACAATAAAATCGTCGCCAAACGTTACGGCGCCAAGATCGTCGCCTTCGTCAACAACGCCGAAGCCAAGCAGGCTCTTCGCGACAGCAAATGTGTTGGCTGGGTTTACGATGATTCCTCCATCGGTTCCGATTTGGCGTCCGGTCAGTGGGATGGTTTTGAAATGCCACTGAATTCGGAAGACGATAATCCCTGGGCGCTGGCCGTTCCTCTGGATGAGGTCGACAGTGTCTGGGGCAACTTTATGTCTGGAATGCAATATCGTTGGCTGACGTCCGGTCGGTTGATTGAGCTTGAGAAGAAATGGGGCATTCAGCCTACGGCTTTTCTGAAAATGCAGGCTGAAAAACTGACACCAGCCCGTAAACACCTCAAGTAAGACGTAATCGTCATCATGGGGCGGGTCTGTTACAGACCCGCCCTTTTTCCCTTCGCCGGAATGGCAAAATCAATAATAATCGGTCAAGGATACGATAACTGGAGACAGATGGGGGGAAGCACTGTGCTTGAAGCCATAGCACCTTTTTTCAAGGACTTGTACGGCACTACAGGGTACAATTTCATTATATTCTATGAAGAATATGAATATGATCGTTTTATCGGTGCCATCGGGACGACGATCAAACTGATCCTCGCCAGCTTATTTTTTAGCATGGTTGTCGGCGTAATCGGTGCTTGGGCGCAAGGCACCAAATCGAGAATACTGCGGTATAGTATCGCCGGGTATATTCAGTTTTTCCGCAATACACCGCCTTTTGTGCAAATTTTGTTTTTCTATTTTGTGTTGGGAAATCTGGTACCTTCGTATGATGCGGGTGGGTATCAGGAAGCCGTTATTGGTAATTTTGGCTGGGCCGTAATTTCATTGGGTTTCTTCGCCGGAGCTTTCAACGTCGAGATATTTCGGTCCGGCATTGAAGCCGTGCCAGAATCTACAAAAGAAGCCGCCGAGGCGCTTGGCTATACACGGCTGCAATCCTACATCCATATCGTTCTGCCGCTGGCTTTCCGGGTTTGCCTGCCAGCACTCAATAACAATCTGGTCAATCTTCTGAAGACGACCACGCTCGCCTACGGTATCGCCGTGCCAGAAATGATGTATACGGCCAACCAAATCTGGTCCGATAATGTCAACGTACCGGAAATGATGATCATTTTATTCCTTTTCTACGTCGGAATGGTCGCTGTCCTGGTTTGGGCGATGCATAGATGGGAACGGAATATGAAAATTCCGGGGTACGGCTGATGCACAATAATTTATCAAAAAAGCCATTCATGACAGACCTTCCCGTCCTGCTGCCAATCGCCGAACAGGCCAAGCTGGGCGCCCTGATTGAACGACAGGAAGGGACGTATAGATTAAACCTGTCCCGCCGCCACATGTTCTGGATGGTCGGCGCTTTTGCTGTCATTTGCGGGACCGCTGAAGCGGCCACACCGGACGGAATGATTGGCCCATTTGAAGCCATCTTCAAATGGATGGGTTTTATTTTGTGGGGTCCTGAAGGCGAGTTAAAAGGATTTTCCCTGAATTTGATCATCAGCTTTTTCTCCATGCTGGTTGGCACAGTCTTTGGCGTCACTCTGGGGTTAATGCAGGTTTCCCTGTTGGCACCAGTGCGCGGCGGTTCCTGGTTCGTTACACAATTTTTCCGTAACTCACCCTGGTTGGTGTTGTTATTCACAATCATGTTCCTGTTTCCGTTCGAAATTGATCTGGGTTTTATTGTCATCCCTGTCCCGGACTGGATAAAAGCAGTGATCGGGTTTTCACTGCCGGTGATGGCGAATATTTCCGAAGTCGTCAGGGGAGCGGTACGGTCATTGCCAAGTGGCCAGTGGGAATCAGCCGAAAGCCTCGCTTTCAATCGCCGCCAGACGATGTGGATGATCATTCTTCCTCAATGCGTGAAACGGATGATCCCGCCGTGGATCAACTGGTACTGCATTCTGGCCATGGCAACGCCACTCTGCTCCATCATGGGGGTTGAAGAATCTGTGTCATTCACCACGCAGGCCTTGAACGCAGAGGGTGACCGACCGGAACTGATACCCGTGTTCTATTCGTTCCTGATGATTATCTTTTTTGTTTACACCTATCCAATCGCCCGCTGGTCAATCCAGTTGGAAAAGAAATTTGCGGTCAAGATGTAAGGCCGGGAAAGTGGGAATTTACCGATGAATGAAGCAATACAAGATACAGCCTGGACACCGGATCAGCCGATGGTGTCGATCAAGAATGTCCATAAATCATTTGGTGATCTGGAGGTGCTGAAAGGCGTTTCCATGGATATTATGAAAGGTGAGTGCATCTGCGTGATCGGCCCATCCGGATCAGGAAAATCAACACTGATTCGTTGTGTAAACGGCCTGAACGATATTCAACAAGGGTCAATTCTGGTTGAAGGTCAGGAAGTCAACGACCCTGAACTAAACAAACTGGAATTGCGCAAAAAAGTCGGCATGGTGTTTCAGCAATACAATCTGTTTCCTCACAAAACGGCGTTGGAAAATATCATGATGGCCCCTGTGCATGTTTTGAAGCAGGATCCGAAAGAAGTAGAGAACAGGGCCCGCCAACTCATTAAAAAGGTTCGGTTAGAAGGTAAGGAAAGCAGTTACCCTGGCGAACTTTCCGGCGGTCAGCAGCAACGCGTTGCGATCGCCCGTTCTCTTGCCATGACCCCGGATGTCATGCTGTTCGACGAAGTTACAGCGGCGCTTGATCCGGAAACAGTAAAAGAGGTGCTGGTCACCATTCAGGATCTGGCTGAGGAAGGTATGACTTGTATCCTGGTTACCCACGAGATGGGTTTTGCCCGTGAGGTCGCCAACCACATCTATTTTACGGATCGCGGGGTTATTGTCGAACACGGCGCGCCAACAACATTTTTTGACGATTCCAAGGACCCCAGAACCAAAGAGTTCCTTAGCCAAATTCTTTGATTTTCCTGTTGACCGACTGAAACCCCTAGACGCTCCTGGCGATTTATTGAGCTTGATTAATGCTGTCGCGCGTCGTTCATCCAGTCATATTCTTCGAGCCCCTCATTGATCAACCCATCGGACCGCCCTCTCGCAGGTATATCGATATCTATTATTCCGACACCATTCCGATCCTGATCACAATGACGGGGGCCAGCAGAATTGAGTCCTTCAAGTCAAAACCAGCACAAGGCGTTTTACGTCCCGCCGGATCTCGTGTCCCGTCAAACCCGCGTAACCCAAGAGCAGTCCTTGTGCAGCCTCGGAGTTTTCGTAAAAACCCGAAAGAGCCGGTGTGATCAACCCTTCTGCTGACGCCCGGCTGGCAGCTTCTTGATCTGAAATACCGCAATTCAAATTGGCAACCAAATGCATACCTGCATCATGCGGTGTCGCGCTCAACACACCTGCCGCGTCTGTCCTCAGGGCATCAAGCAGAATCTCCTGGCGTTCTGCATACAAACCACGCAGTCTCCGGATATGAGAGGCAAAATGTCCTTCGTCGATAAAAGCATGAAGTGCCGGTTGCAGGGCAAGTGCCGGTTGATCATCAATACTGGCGCGCATCTGCATAAACGGTCCGAGCAATGCTTCGGGGACGACGACATATCCCAGCCGTAGCGATGGAAACAGGACTTTGGAGAAGGTGCCGACATATATCACCCGTCCTGTTTCATCCAGTCCCTGTAACGCCGAATAGGGTCTGCCCCCATAACGGAATTCGCTGTCGTAATCATCTTCCAGAATCCAGGCGTTGGCCTCCGCCGCCCAATCCAGAAGTTCAAGCCGACGTGGCAAGCTCATGGTCACCCCCAAGGG